>JAYRVK010000360.1:0-8373 GCA_041918555.1 Sandaracinaceae bacterium | reverse complement strand
TCGCTTCCACCGCGCCACCGTCGCGCGCCACCACGAACGAGAACGAGCCGGTCGACCCACTGCGCACCTCCGTCGCCCGATCGCAGGCCGGGCACCGTGCTGCGCGCAAGGGCGTGTCAGGCCGGACGGTTACGCAGCTCGCACCAACGAGGAGGGCCAGCGCTTCGTCCGCCTCGAGCTCGCGCGCTGATCGCGCGCTCCCGGAAGCGGACGGAGTAGGATCGCGCGATGCGGTCCGCTCCGGTGCTCGTCGCGCTCGCTCCCCTGTTCGCGTGGGGCTGCTGCTGCGGGCTCGGCCCGAGCGACGACGACCTCGAGAGCGCCGAGCGCGTCGTGCCCATCGAGGGCTCCTCCGTCTCGGTCACGGCCGAGCTGACGGGTCAGTACGTCCTCGAGCACCACGGGGGAGGCCGGTTCGGGTGGAACGAGACCACCGACGAAGAGCGCTGGCTGCTGCGCGTCCACGCCTCGGGCGACGGGGTGGTCGACCTGGTGCCCCGCGATCCCTGGTCGCGCGGGTGGACCGCGTGGTCGGGCGCGGACCGCGCCGTCGGCGTCGAGCGGATGGAGGCGCTGGCGGTGGAGGCCTGCGCGGTCGAGGGGGGCGCGGTCTTCCGCGTGATCGGAGGCGGCGATCCGTCGCTCTGGATGATCGCGCGTCCCGCCCCGGGCGGCGCGTCGCGCGGCGCGTTCGTGGCGCGGCTGACGCGGGGCGAGACCTGCGCCGAGGCCGCCGCGGGCGCCCCCAGCGTGGCCGATCACCTCACCCTCGTGTGGGAAGACGGATTGCGAGCTGCAAGCGAGCACCGCGAGCTCGGGGGGGCGGCCGCGATCACGTCGGAGCGCGGAGGACGCGAGGCCGCCGGAGTGCGTGCGTGCGACGTCCTGCTCGACCGCGGCGAGGGCGAGGAGGCGCTCCGTTGCCTGTGGGCCAGCCGGATCGAGGCCAACCCCTCGCGGTCCGAGCCGCGGCGCGCGATGGCGCTGGTCGCCGACGGCGCCGACGCCGAGATCGATCTTGAGGCCGCGATGCTCGCGTTGCTGTCACATGAGCTGCCGCCGCCATCGGACGCCGCGCTCGTCGACCAGCACGACAGGCACCTCGCCTACGCGGTGCCGACGTGGCTGGAGACGGCGCACACGCCCGAGCGCCTGCGGGCCTTCCTGGGGGACGCCCTCGGGGTCGCCGGCCCGGGGTGGCGAATCGTCGGCGTCGGCTCGCTCGCGGCTCGCCTCGAGGACGAGGTCGTCTGCACCCAGGTCATCGACGCCTACCTGCGTTGGCTCGAGGACCCGGGCAACGCGAGCGCCGTGCTCGGCGGGGCGCGCAGGATCGCGGGCTGCGGCACGGACGACCGCTTCGCGGCCCTGATGCGCGCCGGGCTCGGCCGCCGGACCCTCCCCGAGGGCACCGAGGCGGGCGACACGTGCGGGGTCGGCGCGATCCTCCGGGGGACCTACCGGACCACCGTGTGCGCGTCCTTCCCGCGCTTCGCCGGCTCCTGGCTCGCGGACCACTGCGACGAGGCCGCGAACGACCGCGCGTGGACCCTGGCGCGAGAGCGCCTCGACGCCGAGGCCCACGTCCACGACGACGCCATCCTCGACGGATCGCTCCGCGTCCTCGCGCGCTGCGACGCCGACGCGCTCGACGCCGAGCTGCTCCGACGCGAGCGCGAGGACGTTCGACGCTTCATCGCCGCTTGGACCCCCGCGCGTCCCGTCGACGAGCCGGCCGAGCGCTAGCTAGACCCCGCAGGCGCAGCGCTCACAGCCCGAGCGCGCTCCGCGCCGCCGCGGCCCGATCGAGGAGCGGCACCTGCGCCGGGTTGATCTTCCGACCCGCGGCCTCGCGATCCATCCACGCCCCGCGGTCGACCTCGGGGAACGACTGGCGCCGCTCCGAGCGCGGCGGCCACTCGAGCTCGAAGGTGTTGCTGACCAGCGCGCCCGCGTCGACGTCGGCCGCGACCGCCCACGCCAGCACGCGCTTGCCGCTCTTCTGCGTGACCTCGCCGAGCGCGACGAACGGCCCGGGCGGGACCGCGAAGCCCGTCTCCTCGACGAGCTCGCGGCGCGCCGCGTCGAACGCGTCCTCGCCGGGGTCGACGAGGCCCTTCGGGATCCCCCAGAAGCCCTCCTCCTTCTTCGCGTAGAAGGGGCCGCCCGGGTGGACCAGGAAGTACTCGAGCACCCCGTCGCGCGCCCGTACGAGGAGGAGCCCCGCGCTGACCGATCTCGTCATGGCCTGCTTCCTACTGCGTGCTATGGGTTGGCGCTCATGTCGGACGCCCCCGAGTGGCTGGCCCGGCTCGCCGCGGGCGAGCTCGACGAGGTGAGCGAGGTCGGCTCCGAGCGCCTGGTCGTGACCTCCGGGCGCGTCGTCGCGTGCGACCCGCTGGTGTTCCTCACCGGCGCGGATCCGTTCGCGCGCGAGGTGCCGAGTGGCAAGCACGAGGTGAGGGTCGGTGAGCTCGGCGGACGGACCGCCTACGCCATCCTGCGCTTCGGCAAGGGCAAGGTCTCCCGCTGGGAGGTCGCCCGCTGCCCCGGCGAGGAGGACGTCGAGGGGTGGCCCGGCTACGGGGTGGAGTCCGGCCTCGGGTGCTTCGTGGACTACGACGTGGTCCGCCAGCGCGCGGCCGACGAGGAGGACGAGTCCAAGCGCATCGCCGCGAAGATGGCCGCCGAGGGCGCGGACGAGGACGACCCGCCGGCGTACCAGGAGGCGCACGCGCAGAGCCGCGCCGAGCGCGGCGACGACCCGCTCGCGGGGCTCGAGCGCGCGCTCGGGGACGAGCCGCTGATCGCCGCCGAGATCGGGGCGGCCAACCTCGTCGCGTTCCGCACCGGGCTGGGCGACGGGGTCTACGCGAGCTTCTGGGGGCTCGGCGCCAAGGGCAAACCGCTCGCGCTCGTCACGGACTTCGGGGTCCTCGCGCGGGGCGGCGCCGGAGACACGGACGAGGTCGACGGCGTGGACGAGGACGAGGAGCTCGGGGCCCTCGAGAAGGAGCTCGGCGCCGAGCTCTCCCTCGACGACGACCTCGGCGACCTGAGCGGCCTCGACGCGCTCGCGGCGGCGCTCGGCATCAAGTCGGAGCCCGAGCCCGAGGTCCAGCAGGGGCCCTCGCCGCTCTTCCTCCAGAGCCGCGCGCTCCTCGAGCGGTGGGTGGCCGAGGAGAAGATCGAGCTCGAGGACGACGCCAACCTCGACGCCTTCGCGGAGGCGTTCCTGGAGAAGCTCGTGTCCCTGTCGGGCCAGCGCCGGCCCGGCGCGCACATCGCGGAGTGGCTCGTCGATCGCGCCGAGGTCGCCGACGTGTACGCCTCCGACGACGAGCTCGACGCGGACCTCTTGCGCCGCTGATCCCGCGTCAACGTCCGTTGCGTAACACGAAGAACGCGTCGACGGACCGCGCCGACTAGGCGTCGAGCATCGCGCCCACGCCGGGCCGGACGATGAGCTTCGACGCGAGGCGCACTACTCGGCGGTGTCGACGGGCTCCGCCCCAGTCGGAGGGGGCTCCGCATCGGCGCCCCCGCCGTTGGTCCACAGCGAGCGGCGCTGCGCGGACATCTTGTCGGTGACGATCTTGAGCCGCCCGAGCGCGCCCGCCACGTTCTGCGTCAGGTCCTCGAGCTCCTCGGAGCCGACCGCGCGCGCGTGCTGCGCGGCGCGCACGACCTCGGCGATCGAGCGCGTGGACTCCTCGTTGGCCGTGCGCACGAACTCGACGAGCTTGTCGCCGAACTCGTCGATCTGCTTGTCGAAGGCGTCGGCGAGCTTGCCCGCGGCGAGGCGCACGGCCTCGGGGGCCTCCTCCATCGCGCGCTTCTTCATCTCGCGATCCGCGCGGCCGCGGAAGAAGTACGCGAGCACCGGCGCGGCCAGCGTCATCGCGCCGCCGACGAAGATGTTCGAGAGCGCCATGATGCCGATGCCGAACGCGCCGAGCGCGATCACGCCGACGTCGTAGGCGAGCGTGTTGACCGTGAGGTCCACGTCGGGGCCGGTCCCGCCGAGGAGCTCGTCGAGCTTCTTGCGCTGCTCGTTGGCGTCCTCGGTGGCGAACGCGATCGCCTCCTCGGCCACCTTCTCGAGCCGCTTCGCGAGCTCCTCGCCCTGCTGATCGGCGAACGAGCGGAACCGCTCCTCCATGAAGCTCGGGAGGTAGCGCTTCAGGTCCTCGGCCTTGCTGCCCTCGATCTCGCCGGGGAGCGCGAGCGCGAAGCGCTTGCCGAACTCCTGGGTCTCGCGGCGCACGAGCGCCTTCACGCCGGCGAGCGACTCGCGGATCTGCCGCTCCCGCTTCTCGGCGACCTGCTCCGATCCCGACAGGTCCGCCTCGAGCGAGGCGAGACGCCGGTCGAGCTCCGTCTGGTCCATCTCGAGCGCGCGCTTCTGCACCTTGATGCTCTGCTCGAGCGTCGAGGCGGCGCGGAGCCCCGCGTCGAGCGCGTTGTCGAGCAGGACGCGGCCGCGCTCTTCCGTGAGGAAGCGCCGGAGCTCGGCGACGAGGTGCGTGAGCCCCGACGCGTCCGCCTCGCCGCCGAGCGCCTGCTCGGCGCTGAGCGCGAAGACCTTCGGCTCGTCGACGAGCTTCGCGAGGTGGGTGCGCGCGTAGGCGAGCGCCTCCTCCCGCTCCTCGTCGTCGAGCAGATCGATCTTGTTGATGATGAACATCACCTTGTCGCGCGACTGCGCGAGGAGCTTGTTCGCGATGAACGCGCGCTCCGACTCCTTGAGGATCTGGCCCGCGTCGAGGAGGAACAGGATCGCGTCGGCGCGTGGGAGGTAGCTGTAGGTGATCTCGGCGCGCGCGCTGTTGAGGTCGTTGACCCCGGGGGTGTCGACGAGGACCACGCCGCCCTCGAGGATCGCGGCGGGGTAGTCGATCTGGAGGTAGCGGACGTCCTCCTCCGCGGCCTTGCCGCCGACCACGTAGTCGGCGACCTCCTCGACCGGCACGTCGTGCTCGTCCTTGTCGCCGAAGGCGCGGGCGTGCGGCGCCGCGCCGTGCACCACGTGGTGGATCACCGCGGTCGTCGGGGTCACGCCCGTCGGCAGGACCGGCGCGCCGAGCAGCGCGTTCACGAACGTCGTCTTGCCGTGGTTGAACTCGCCGAGGACGACGAGGTGGAAGCGCTCCTGCTCGAGGCGCGGGATGCGATCCGACTCGAGGCGATCGGCGAGCGAGCTCGCCCCCGTCCCGTCCGCGAGCTCGGCGACCTCGCGCAGCGACGCGAGCACCTCCCGCTTGAGGCCCTGGTAGTCCGACAGCGGGCTCACAGTCATGACGCGCTCGCCTCCCCTGGCGCCTTCTCGACGCCCTTCGTGATCTGGATGATGTCGCTGGTGCGCCGGTCGACCTCTTCCATGTCGAGGCCGCCCGGGCCGATGGCCGCCGCGGTGCGGTACAGCTCGCTGTCGGCGAAGACGCGGAGCGCGTGGATGCGCTTGGGGAGGTACGGGTGCGAGGCGAACGCCTCGCTGAGCCGGCCGAAGCTGTTCTGGCCTTCCTCGAACTGATCGAGGAACGCCTCGAGGTTCATCTCCGGGTAGAGCTTGTGCGAGCCGGTCGCGAGCTTGAGGAAGCTGCGGCTCGCGGCCTCGAGGTCGTTGCAGCAGAGGAGCCCCGCGCGGTCGCACGTGATCTCCGCGCGCCGCGTCCACTGCTGGAGCGCGATGAGCGCGGGCTGCACGATCCACGCGAAGAACACGCCCACCCCGCTCGTGAGGATCCGGAGCGCCGTGATGTAGACGACGTGCTTGTTCTGGATGTGCCCGGTCTCGTGCCCGATCACGAACTGCAGCTCCGCCTCGTCGAAGTGATCGACGAGCGCCGAGGTCACGACGATGAAGGACTCGTCCTCGGTGCCGTACGTGAAGGCGTTCGGGTGCGGGCTGTTCTGGATGTACACGTTCGGGATCGGGACCGTCAGCGACTCCGCGCAGTGCCTCGCGATCGCGTAGATCGACGGGAACTGCGTGGGCCCGACCTTCACCGTCGAGCCCAGGAGCTGGCTGCGCATCCACTCCTTGCTCGTGCGCACGACGCTGGCCGCGGCGAGCTCGACGGGGCGGACGCGCTGGAAGCTCCGCAGCATCGCCAGGTCGGCGGAGTACGCGTAGCGCACCTTGTCGTCGCGACCCCACGAGCCCGTCTGCTTGCGCTCGACGTAGGTCGCGAAATCGAAGTCGGTCTTCGTCGGGCTGGCGGTCATCGAGCTCCTCGCGGGGGCGGGCAGAATAGCAGCATCCGTATACGTCGGGTGGCTCGTCGGTCTCGTCAACTGCTAGGGTCGGGCGGCGATTCCGACATGCCTGGTCTCACCATCATTGGCTCGGGGCATCACGTGCCGGGCCCCGCGTACTCCAACGACGATCTCGCGCGCGTGATGGACACGAGCGACGAGTGGATCCGCCCGCGCTCGGGGATCAGCGAGCGCCACTTCGCGAGCGAGGGCGAGGGCGTCAGCCAGATCGCCCTGCCCGCGGCGCAGGAGGCGATCCGGTCCGCGGGCCTCGCGCCCTCGGACGTCGACTACATCCTCTTCGGGACGATGACCCCGGACTTCATCCTCCCGGGCTCGGGCGGCCTGCTCGGCGCCGCGCTCGGGATCGAGGGCGTGCCCGCGCTCGACCTCCGGCAGCAGTGCGCGTTCTTCCCGTTCGCGCTGCAGGTCGCGGACGCGCTCATGACCGCGGAGGTCGCTTCCACGATCCTGATCGTCGGCGCGAACGCGCACGCGGGCTTCATGCCCTGGGACTGGAAGGCGCTGCGCGAGGGCACTCCGTCGGACGAGCAGCTCTACCGCTTCGCGACGCAGCATCGGCAGACGGCGGTGCTCTTCGGCGACGGCGCCGGCGCGGTGCTGTGCCGCCCGCACCCGCGGCGCGCAGAGGGCTACGGGATGATCGGCTCGCTCACGCGGACCGACGGCGTGCGGCACGATCACTTCTTCATCCCGGCCGGGGGCTTCACGCACTACCGCTACTGGGAGGTCCCGGTCGACGAGCGGATCCCGAGCATGCGCGGCAAGGAGCTCTTCAAGTGCGCCGTGCAGCGCCTGCCCGCGGTGGTCCGCGAGCTGTGCGCGCGGCACGACGTGTCGCTCGAGGAGATCGACTGGTTCCTCGCGCACCAGGCGAACGACCGGATCAACTCGGCGGTCGTGCAGAGCCTCGGCGTCCCTGCGGAGAAGGCGCCCTCGAACATCGCGCGCTTCGGCAACACGTCCGACGCGACGATCCCGATCCTCGTGGACGAGCTCCGCCGCGCGGGCTCGCTCCACGAGGGTCAGCTGCTCTGCTTCTTGGGGCTCGGCGCCGGCCTCAACTGGGGCGCGGCGCTGATGCGCCTCTAGCCTCCAGGTCAGGCCGGCTACCAGGGCATCTTGGTCCGGACGAACACGCTGCCGGTCGCCCAGCTCCACACCTTCTCGGCGTCGCCCGTGTCGAGGTGGATGCACCCCGCGGTCGGGCCGCCGTTGGTCGCGAGGGTCGCCGGCATCTCGTGGATGTAGGCGCCGCGCTGCCAGTGCACGAGCATCGCCCAGGGCATCCACACCTGGTACTGGTTGCTGAACTTGCGCGTGAACTTGTCGGACGGGCCGATCATCACCTCGGGCTTGTACGGGAACCCCGGACGCCCGAGGCACCGAAACGTCCCGAGGCCGTGCGCCACGAGGGTCCCCTCTCCATTGGATCCGAATGTGATCTCGATTCGCTTCGCCATCGCCGCTCCCTCCCTCCTAATCGACCGCGCCCCCGACGCCGGCGAGCACGCCGAACCAGGGAGCCCGATCCCCCGCGACGCCGTCGGCGCCGTTGAACGTGATCGTACCGCGCAAGGTGACTTGCACGGGATCGAGGCGGAGCCGCACCCACGGCTCAGCCGAGAGCACGATCGCCTCGGACGCGGCCGCGCCCATCGCGTCGGCGCCGGGGAGCGTCACGCCGAGCGGCGCGCCCACGCCCCGCAGGCGGACCCCGAGGAAGAGCGGCTCCGCGACGCGCCCACCGACGCCCGCGCCGAGCTGGACGATCACGTCCGCGTCGATCCCCCGATCGCCGAGCACCGGCACCATGACGCCGAGCCCGAGGTCGCCCTCGAGCAAGAGCTCCCCGAGCGTCGCGGCGACGCGGACCGGCGCGTACAGCCCGAAGCGCTCGGGGGCCCACGCCCACGGCGACCAATAGCCGCGCATCGCCATCGCCGCGCGGGCGCTCACCTCCGAGGCCGCGCGCTCCACGTGCCCGGGCGCGGTCGAGCCCGGCTGCGCGCGCGCGGCCGTCGGGATCGCCGCGCCGACGCCCACCTCGAGCCGCACGTCGGGGCTCACCGCGCCGGAGTAGCCGACCTCCAT
>JAYRVK010000359.1:0-2597 GCA_041918555.1 Sandaracinaceae bacterium | reverse complement strand
CGGCGCCGAAGAGCAGCACTACGCGACCGCCGTCACCTTCGATCTGCTCATGGCGACGAGCCTGCGCTTCAATCGCTCGCCGACCGAGAGCCCGCGCCCCTTCGACGCGCGGCGCGACGGCCTCGTCGTGGCGGAGGGCGCGGGGACCGTCGTGCTCGAGGCCGAGGAGCACGCCCGCGCGCGCGGGGCCACGATCCTCGCCGAGCTCGCTGGCTTCGGCACGAGCTGCGACGGGCGCCACATGACGGCGAACTCCCGCGACGGCATGCGCACCTCGATGCAGCTCGCGCTCGACGACGCGAAGGTCGCCCCGTCGGAGGTCGACTACGTGTGCGCGCACGCGACGGCGACCGACATCGGCGACATCGAGGAGAGCCACGCGACGTGGGAGCTCTTCGGGCGGCCCGTCCCGACCTCCTCGCTCAAGGGCCACATGGGCCACACCCTCGCCGCGTGCGGAGCGATCGAGGCGATCGCGTGCGTCCGCATGATGCAGGACGGCTTCCTCGCGAAGAGCCACAACCTCGAGGAGGTCGACCCGCGGTGCGCGCCCCTCGGCTACGTCCGCGAGCACACCGAGGCGAAGCCCTCGCTCGTCCTGACGAACAACTTCGCGTTCGGCGGGGTCAACGCTTCGCTGCTGCTCCGGAGGGTCGAGCCGGCGTGAGGCCGAGGCCGGCGTCGCGCACGCCGCGGCGCAGCTCGCGGCTCGCGTACATGCCGGGCTGGCTCCGGGCCGCCCTGACCGGGTGGGCCTTCGTGATGTTCTTCTCCGTCACCCTGCTCCTCGGCACGGTGATGCTGCCGATCGCGCTCGTGCTGCGGCTGCGGCTCGGGGATCGCGCGACCTTCACCCGGCGGCTCAACGCGCTGACGCGGACGTTCACGGCGTACATGCGCGACGTCGGGCTGATCGCGTACTGGCCCGTCGTCCTGCCCGAGGGCTACGAGGGCCGCGGCTGCCTGATCGTGGCCAACCACCCGAGCCTCATCGACGTGGTGCTAACGATGTCCTCGCTGCCCCAGCTCGCCTGCGTGGCGAAGGCGAGCTGGTACGACTCGATCCTGATGGGGCCGATGCTCCGGCGGACGACCTTCATCCCCGGCCCCGATCTCCGCAAGGACCCGATCGAGGCAGAGCAAGCGTTCTTGACACGGCTCGAGACCGCGCTGCGCGCCGGCCAGTCGATCCTGGTCTTCCCGGAGGGCACGCGCTCGAGCGCGACCTCGCTGCACCGGTTCACCCGCGGCGCGATCGAGGCGGCGGTCCGCGCCGAGGCGCCGATCCTCCCGCTCTTCATCGACCTCGACGAGGAGTTCCTCATGAAGGGCGTCCCCTTCTGGCGCACCCCGCCGCGCACGCCGCGCTACGTCTTCGAGTGGTTCGACCCGATCGAGCCCACCGCGCGCGCGGGCCTCGACGGCAAGAAGCTCACCCGCGAGCTGCAGGCCCGGTACGAGGAGCGCTTCGCGAAGGTCGTCGCCGCCCGGGCCTGCCGAAATTCGTCAGCCGAGCCGGGTTGATGGTACTCAAGCCGGAGCCATTCCATGAGCTCGCTCCTGACGATCCTCCCGTGGGCGCTGTTCGGGGTCATGGTCCTCTTCGGGATGATCTTCGCCGTCGTGGCCTGGATGGCGACGCGCCGCGCCAACGACACCGAGGCGCGCGCGGAGCAGGCCCTGTCCGCGTTCGCCGCGATGGAGGCCCGCGCGCGGAACGCCGAGCAACAGATCCAGGCGTCGGAGCAGCGCGCCCACCTCGCGGAGCAGCGGATCGCGCACGCCGAGGACCGGATGCAGAAGGCCCGCGACGTCGCGAAGGCGGCCGAGCACAAGGCCGTCGAGGCGGAGGAGCGCGCGCGCCGCGCCGCCGAGGACGCGCGCCGCGCCGACGCCGAGCTGCGCGAGCGCCGCGACGCGGCGAGCGACAAGCTGCGCCAGGCGGAGACCCGCGCGCGCTCGCTGATCGAGTGGGCCAAGCAGCAGTGGGAGGCGCGCCGCGAGCCCGATCGCCAGAAGGCGCAGGCGGTCCAGGGACCGTTCCAGGCGCAGCTCGACGCGTACCTCGCGAACCGCCGCATGCCGGTGGTCTTCCGCGTCGACGGCGAGATCGATCGGCTCGCGGGCCCGATGATCGAGCGCTTCGCGGTGGCCGGCCAGATGGTGCAGCTCGACGGAGACCTCGTCCGCGTGACGTTCGCCGTCGATCCGTCCCTCGGCTTCCGGGCCTGACCCGTGGCGGACGGAGCCATCACGCGCCGCGACGTCCTCCGGCTCGGGCCCGACGCGGAGGCGCGCGAGACGGACGAGGTCGCCGTCGAGGAGCCGCTCGAGATCCGCGTCGACGGCGAGCCCCTGATCCTCACGATGCGCACCCCCGGCGAGGACCGGTTCCTCGCGGTGGGGTTCCTCTTCGCCGAGGGCGTCGTGCGATCCATCGCGGACGTCGGCACCGTGGCGCACTGCGGCCGGCCCGACGAGGAGGGCTTCGGCAACGTGATCGACGTCGGCGCGGGCCCCGGTGTCGTGCTCGACGCGAGCCGGCTCGAGGGCACGCGTCGCGGGACGCTGACCACCGCGAGCTGTGGCGTCTGCGG
>JAYRVK010000358.1:0-3129 GCA_041918555.1 Sandaracinaceae bacterium | reverse complement strand
CGCCCGCCGCCGCGCGCTTCGCCGCGTCCGAGTGGATGGAGCCGCGCGACTGGGGCCTCGCCGGCGCGCGCGCCCCGCTCGGCGACGCGATGCCGGTCGGAGGGAGCTCCGAGGCGCTGCTCGCGTTCGGTCCGCTCCCGGCGGCGAGCCGCATCGCGCGCGCGCTCGTGGTGCTCTCACCCCACCCGGCGCGGGAGCGCGTCGAGCGGCGGGTCGAGGTCGTCGTAGAGCGGGTCGGCGCGTTCCGCGGGGGCGCCCTCCCCGCCCGGCCCGGCATCACGCCGGCGGACTTCGCGGCCGCTCGACGCCTCCTCCCGGCGGGGCCGGCCCGCCGGCTGCGGCTGGACGTGACGGACGCGGCGCGCGCCGCGGGCGAGGAGCGACTTCATCTGCTCGTGCGCCTTCGCGGCGACGCGGAGGTGCTCTTCGCGTCGCCGTGGGCAGACGACCCGGCGAGCCGGCCGCGCCTCGAGCTGATGGTCCGCTGAGGCGGACGTGCTAGACCCGCCGCGTGACCAGCAAGGGCCGCATCCTGTTGCTCGAAGGCATCGACGTCGGGGCCAAGACCGACCTCGAGTCCTTCGGATGGACCGTGGATCTGATCGAGCCCGCGCTCGGCGAGAGGGATCTCGCCGACCGCATCGGCGAGTACGCCGCGGTCGGCATCCGGAGCAAGACGCAGATCACGCCGCGCGTCCTCGAGTCGGCCCGCGAGCTGCGCGCCGTCGGCGCGTACTGCATCGGCACGAACCAGATCGCCCTGAGCGACGCGCACCGCCTCGGCATCCCCGTGTTCAACGCGCCGTTCTCGAACACGCGCAGCGTCGCGGAGCTCGTGATGGCGGAGATCGTGTTCCTCGCGCGCAAGCTCGGCGACCGCAGCCGCGAGATGCACCAGGGCATCTGGAAGAAGACCGCGAAGGGCTGCCACGAGGTCCGCGGCAAGACGCTCGGCATCGTGGGCTACGGCCACATCGGCCGCCAGGTCGGCGTGCTCGCCGAGGCGTTCGGCATGAACGTGCTCTTCCACGACATCGCGTCGCAGCTCCCGATGGGCAACAACACGCCGGCCGCGGGCGGCCTCGACGACCTGCTCGAGCGGAGCGACTTCGTCACGCTGCACGTCCCGGCGACGCCGCAGACCAAGAACATGATCGCGGCGCCGCAGCTCGCGCGCATGCGCGAGGGCGCGCACCTCCTGAACCTCAGCCGCGGAAACGTGGTGGTGATCGAGGACCTCGCCGCCGCGCTGCGCTCGGGGCAGCTCGCGGGGGCCGCGATCGACGTCTACCCGCGCGAGCCCAAGACGAACGACGAGCCGTTCGAGAGCGAGCTGCAGGGCCTGCCCAACGTGATCCTCTCGCCGCACATCGGGGGCTCCACGCTCGAGGCGCAGGTCTCGATCGGCCACGAGGTCTCGGCCAAGCTGCACGCCTTCCTCGACCGCGGCGTCACCGCGGGCGCGGTGAACTTCCCCGAGGCCGATCTCGCGGTGCGCCCGGGGACGGCGCGGATCCAGCACGTGCACCGCAACGTCCCCGGCGTGCTGGGCGACGTGCACCGCATCGCCGCGTCGCACGGCGCCAACGTGCTCGGCCAGGTGCTCGTGACCGACACGGAGATGGGCTACCTGCTGATGGACATCGACGCGCACGCGGACGAGGTCGTCCGCGACGTCGGGAAGCTCGCGACGACGCTCCGCACGCGCCGCCTGTACTAGCTACGCGAGGACCTTGCCGGGGTTCAGGATCCCACGCGGATCGAAGACCGCCTTCATCGCGCGCATCAGCGCGATCTCGGCGGGCGAGCGCGAGTAGCCGAGCCACTCGCGCTTGAGCAGCCCGACGCCGTGCTCCGCGGAGATGCTGCCTCGGTGGTCGCGCACGAGCTCGAAGATCGAGCGGTCGGCCTCGTGGACGCGGTCGAGGAACGCGGCCTTCGACATCGCCTCGGGCTTCATCACGTTCACGTGCAGGTTCCCGTCGCCGATGTGGCCGAACAGACAGATCTCCCAGCCCGGATAGCGCCCCTCGAAGACCGCCTCGAGCGCGTCGCAGAACGCGGGCAGCGCGGCGATCGGGAGCGCCACGTCGTTCTTGTGCGGCAGGCCCGTCGCGGAGAGGCTCTCGCTGATGCCCTCGCGCAGCGCCCACAGCGCGCGCGCCTGCTCGTGACCGGCGGCGAGCACACCGTCGACGACGAGCTCCGCGTCGACGATCTCCTCGAGCCAACCGTCGAGCCGATCGCGATCGTGAGCCTCGACCTCGAGCAAGACGAAGTGCGACGCGGGCCGATCGAGCGGCGAGCGCAAGCCTCGATGACGCGCGAGCCGAGCCAGACAACGATCCGTGAGCATCTCGAACGCGCTGATCACGAACGGCCCGCGGCGCGCCGCCTCGAAGAGCCCGAGCACCGCGGCGAGCGAGCTCACTCCGAAGAAGAACACGTCGAGGTGCCCCGGCGAGCGCGCGAGCTTGAGCGTCGCCTCGGTGATCACCCCGAGCGTCCCCTCGGAGCCGATGAACAGCTGCCGCAGATCGACGCCCGTGTTGTTCTTCTCGAGCGCGCCGTTGAGCTCGAGCACGGTGCCGTCGGCGAGCACCACGGTGAGCCCCAGCACCCACTGCCGCGTCAGCCCGTAGCGGATCACCTTCACGCCCCCGGCGTTCGTCGCGATGTTCCCGCCGACGTGCGAGCTCCCCTTGGACGCGAAGTCGACGGGCCACGTGAGGCCGTGCGCGGCCGCGGCCTCGTGCACCGCCTCGGTGACCGCGCCCGCCTCGACGCGCAGCGTGAGCCCCACCGTGTCGACCGGCCCGATCGCGCACATCTTCTCGAGCGACAGCACGAGCTCGCCGTTCGCCGCGACCGCGCCGCCCGCGAGCCCAGTGCGACCGCCGGAGGGAACGACGGCCACGTCGTGCCGATGACAGATCGCGAGCACCGCCGAGACCTCGCCCGTCGAGCGCGGGAACACGACCGCGCCGGGCGCCGGATCGTGCACGCGAGTCCAGTCCTTGCCGTAGGTGGAGAGCGTGTCCGCGTCCGTCTCGACGGGCAGGACGTCGCGCAGCTCGGCCAGCGCTCTCTCGGCGATCACGCGCGCGATCTAGCATGGTTTCGCGGAGT
>JAYRVK010000357.1:0-7974 GCA_041918555.1 Sandaracinaceae bacterium | reverse complement strand
CGCGGATCTCGTCGTCGAGCTGCCCGGGCCCCCAGCCCGCGTAGCCGAGCAAGAGCGCGTACCGCTCGGGGCCGCGCCCCGCCGCGAGCAGGTCGAGGAACGTGCGCGACGCGCTGACCGCCACGCGCTCGCACAGCTCGACGCACTCGACCTCGTCGGTGCTGCCGCTGGTCGGATCGAAGAGGACCCAGCCGGTGTCCGGGGCGACGGGCCCGCCGACCCACACCTCGCCCTCGAGCTTCGTCGCGAAGTCCTCGTCCTCGTCGCCGTCGAGGAGCGAGGTCACCGGGGTCTGGGTCGGGCGGTTCACCACGAACCCGAGCGCGCCGTCCTCGCTGTGCTCGACCAGGAGGATCACGGTGTGATGGAAGAACGGACACGTCATCGAAGGCGCGGCCACCAGGAGCCCCGGCGCGAGGTCCGTCTGCACGCCTCATCGTGACACGTCGGCCGCGGGGGGTGAAAGCCCGGATCGCCCGCGAGCCCACCTGGGCTAAGCTCGCGACCGTGAAGCTCCACACCCCCCTCGCGTTGGTCCTCCTCGCCTGCGGTGGCGCCCAGGGCGGCGCGTCCGCGGGGAGCGAGTACTCGGGCCCGAACGAGCTCGACTTCCTCGTCACCACCCCCGTGCGTCGCCAGATGCCGCCCGAGCGGCACCGCGGCACGGCGGTCGTCGTCTCGGACGACGGGACGCTCGTGACCCTCGAGCTCCGGATGGTCGACGGAGGCGACGTGTGCACGGTGCAAGCCCGGCGCGGCGGTGGCGCGCTCGCGGTGCAGCCCGGCCAGTGCTCGTCGCGCTTCGTCTACGAGGAGAACCCCACCGCGGCGACGGTGCAGATCCAGGAGGGCACGGTGACGCTCGGCGACGGCACGCTGAGCGTCGCGCTCTCGGGCGGGTTCGTCGCGAACGTGCGCTCGGGCGAGGGCACGAGCGCGGTGTCGGGGGTGGCGCGCTGGACCTTCGAGGGGCGGCGATGAGGAGGGTATACGTGCGACCTCTGCGGCTCGAGTGGCTCCTCTTGCTCTCGGCAGTGTCCTGCGGCGGCGGGACCGACGGCGCTGGCGCTGGCGACACCGCGGGCGGCGAGGACGGGTTCGAGGAGACGGGCTCGATGCGCCCGCTCGCCGAGGGCGAGGAGGCCCCGCCGCTGCCCACCGTGGACATCGGCGTCGGCGGCGCGAGCGCGGGCGACATCTCGAGCCTGCGGCCGCGGCCCGCGGGCGCGCCGCCGCCCGACACGCGCGAGCTCTACCGGCAGCTCGCGCCGGCCACGGTCATCGTGCGCTCGACGACGACGATGGGCACCGGCGTGATCGTCGGACCGAGCGGCCTGGTCCTCACGAACAACCACGTGATCGCGCACGCCGAGCACCGCGACTTCCGGATGCGCGTGACGGTCGAGTACGGCGCGATCGGCGAGGCCGGCTCGATGATCCCGGACGGCCAGCTCCGCACCGCGTACGTGCTCGAGCGCGACGAGGACCGCGACCTCGCGCTCATCCGGGTCGAGGACCCGATCGCGGATCGCCCGGTGGTCGGCCTGGCCGCCCACGATCCGTCGCCCGGCGAGCAGGTCACCACGCTCGGTCACGGCAACATCGGGATGGTGTGGGCGGTGCGCCGCTGCGAGGTCGAGGCGACCGGTCGGCTCGAGGAGACCTACGCGCGCCTCGCCGCGGTGTGCGGGAGCGAGGACGAGGCCGCGGCGTCCATGTGCGCGCAGATGCGCGAGCGGATGCACGAGGACATGGAGGGCATGGTCGTGCAGTCGAGCTGTCCGCTCGCGCCGGGCGACTCGGGCGGCCCGCTCGTCGACAACGACGGCGCGCTCGTCGGCCTCAACGTGATGACGATCCGCAACCTCGAGGGCCAGCACTCGAACTACCACATCCACGTCCGCGAGATCCGGGACTTCCTCACCAACGTCCCCACCGAGCCCATGGCCGACGTGCCGACGCCCTTCATCGAGCACGACGCGATCGAGCCCCAGGATCAGGACCTCGACGGCACCTACGACACGGTGCAGATGCGCGGGCACGAGGTCACCTCGAGCCTCGTCGATCTGGATCAGGACTCGCCCGACGGGGCGATCGCGAGCCTCTCGCAGCGCGCCGAGGGCCATGGCTTCGACGCCGAGGTCGCGGTGGTCTCGCGCTACCCGCACACGTTCGTCTGGTACGACACGAACAACGACGGGACGCTCGACCTCGTGCTCACCCTCGACGAGCGCCAGCGCGTCGAGTCCGCGCACACCGTCGCGGGGACCGACGTCACCGAGACCCAGGTGCCGCCGGGCCCGGGCCTCATGGCCGCGCGCGTCGCGACGTCGATGCGCGCGCGCTTCGAGCGGATCTTCCACGCGCATCTCACGGACAACCCCGACCCGATGCCCGCCCTCCTGCGGCGCGGCGAGGTGAGCGACGCAGACCACGACGGCGTGATGGACACGATCCACGGGCAGAGCGACATCGTCCACGCGGTCGCGTTCGATCTCGACCAGAGCTCCACGCGCGGCGTGACCGCGGACGGGGCCGACGCGTTCGTCGCCTCGGGCGCGCTCGACGCCGAGTTCACGATGGTCTACCGCGACCCGATCCTCTTCACGTACTACGACCGCGACAACGACGGCACGCACGACGTCGGGTTCCGGTGCGCGCCTGGCTCGAGCGTGATCAGCGCGGTGATCCCGCGCGAGGGGGGCCCCCCCCCGCCGAGCGCGGACGACGTGATCGGCACCCTGGGCATCGCGGGGTCGTGGACGGGCGCCTTCGGCGCGCAGCTCCGCGCGATGGCGCCGCCGCACGTCGTCGACTCGTGGATCGCCTACGAGGAGGACCTCGGCAACCTCCCGCACCCCGTGCGCCATCACCGCGAGCTCAACGTGACCGCGTCGTTCCACGAGGAGGGCTGGGACGACTTCGTGCTGCGCAGCGAGTACGACGGCTACATCACCTCGCTCGTCGACGTCGACCGCAGCTCCTGGCGCGGCCGCAACGCGGCGCACCGCACCGACCTCACCGCGGCGGTCCGCGACGGGCACTTCTCGGCGGACTTCGCGGTGATCTCGAACCGCGTCGCCTTCTGGGCCTGGTACGATCGCGACGCCGACGGGGAGTGGGACCTCGTGCTCGTGCAGGTCGACGACGACGCCCAGACCCTGCGCAACGCGTTCGTGCGCCGGGGCGAGGGCTGGGCGCGCGACGCCGCGCTCGTCGACGGCGCGCCGATCCGCCCGGCGCTCATCCGCAACCGGGGGCACCGAACGCGCTTCGACGCGTTCGTGCGGCGCTACTTCTCCGAGCGCTTCGTGACCCCCGCGGCCCCCGCCGCGCCCTGATCCGGAGGTTGCGATGGCGGTAGCACCCGAGTAGGTTCGGGGTATGACCGCCGCGAAGCGGAAGATCTCGGTGTCGCTCGACGCGGAGCTCGTCGCCGAGCTCGAGGCGTCCGGCGAGGCCGTCTCCACGCAGGTGAACGACGCGCTGCGTGAGCTGCTCGCGCGCCGCCGGCGCCAGCGCCGCCTTGCCGAGTGGCTCGACGCGCTCGATCGCGAGCACGGCGTCGTGTCCGAGAAGCTGGTGGCGCGCTACGCGAAGCTGATGGCGCGATGATCGAGGTCCTCGTGCTCGACGCCGAGGCGCTCTCGGCGCTCGCGGGCCCGGCGACGAGGCGGCAGCGTGAGGTACGCGCTGCGCTGCGGGCGGCGCTGCGGCTCGATCGCGACGTCGTCGTACCCACCGTCGTGCTCGCGGAGCTGTACCGCGGCGCGGCGCGGAGCCGTGGCCTCGATGCGCTGCTCGCGCGCGAGATCGGGCTGCTGTTTCGAGACACCGACCGCGACCTCGCGCGGCAGGTCGGGGGAGTCCTCACCGCGGCGCGCGCGGGCTCGGAGCACCTCGTCGACGCGCACGCCGTGGCCGCGGCGGTCGAGCGCGGCGGCGGCGTCGTGCTGACCGGGGATCCCGACGACCTCGAGCGGCTCGCCGCGCCGTTCACCGGGGTGGTCGTCCACGCGATCTGATCGTCCGCGGTCAGAACCGCGGGGGCGCGGGCTGCACGCGCGAGGTGTCGGTCCCGTCGCCGAGGGCGGCCTGCTCGTTGTTTCCCCAGCACACGACGGCGCCCTCGGCCGTGCGCGCGCACCCGTGGAAGTGCCCGAGCGCGACCTCGGGCGCGCCCGCGAGCGCGTCCATGCGATGCGGCGCGGTCACGTTCTCGCGGCCCGCGCCGATCATCACGCTCTGGTAGTCGAGGCCCCAGCACCACCAGCTCCCGTCGGCGCGGCGCGCGCAGGTCTGCTCGTCGCCGGCGACGAGGTCGACCGCGTCGCGCAGGTCGCGCACGGGGCGCGGGCGCGCGTGGTCGCGCGTCGTACCGTCACCGAGCTGGCCGCGGATGTTCCCGCCCCAGCAGTGCACGCGCCCGTCGCGGCCCCGGGCGCAGGCGTAGTGGGAGCCGAGCGCGAGCTGGACGGCGTCGGAGATCCCCTCGACCGGCGCGGGCGTGGCGCGCTCCCCGCCCGCGGCCACGCCGAGCTCGCCGAGCACGTTGTCGCCCCAGCACCAGACCGTGCCCTCCACGCGGCGCGCGCAGACGAAGCCGACGCCCGCGTCGATCTCGGCCACGCCGTCGAGGCCCTCCACCCGCTGCGGATCGGGGCGCTCCTCGCGGCGCCCGCGGCCGAGCTGACCGGAGCTCCCGTCGCCCCAGCACTCGACGTGTCCGTCGCGCGTGCGCGCGCACGCGAAGCGGACCCCGATCGCGACCTCCTCGACGTGCTCGAGGCCGTCGATCTCGGCGGGCGCGGCGCCGCCGCCCACGCCGTCGATCGTCCGCACGGTCATCCCCCAGCACCGGACCCGCGAGCGCGCGTCGATCGCGCAGCCCGCGTAGGCGCCGAGCGCGAGCCGAGCGTCCGCGGGGATCCCCGCGAGCGCGACCGGCACCGCCGCGCGCGACACGAGGCCGCGCTCGCCCGGGAGCGCGCCGCTCCCCCAGCACCACCAGCCCGAGGCGCCGAGCTGCGCGCAGCTCTGCGAGCCGCCCGCGACGAGCGAGGTCGCGGCCCCCGACGGTCGCGCGGCGGGCGACGGCGCGGCGAGGGAGGGTGCGGCGAGGGACGAGCTCGCCGGTGCGGGCTCCGGAACGAACGTCTGCGCGGGCGGCGGCGGCATCTCGTCCTCCTCGCCGCCGAAGAGGGCCACGCCCGTCGCCGTCGCGACGACCACGCCCAGGGCGAGCATCCCGAGGATCGCGCCCCCGCCCACGAGCCACGGCAGCACGCTGCGCTTCGCCGGCGAGGGCGGCGGCATCGGCGCGGTCGGCGCGAGCCCGCGCGTGTCGGCGGTCGGCGGGAGCCCGCCCGCGCCGAGCACCGCGAGGAGCGACGCCGTGGCCTCGCCGCCGTCGCGGAAGCGCGCGCGCGGATCGCGCGCCACGCAGCGCGCGAACCACGCATCGAAGCCCGCGGGCAGCGTCGGGCCGCCGAGCAGCGCCGCGCGCTCGCTCGCGCGCACGATCGGCGCCGTCGCGATCTCGTGGACCAGCGACATCACGCTCGGGCTCGGCACGTTCCCGCTCTGCCAGTAGCTCCGGCCCGAGAGCGCGAAGAACGCGATCAGCCCGAGCGCCCACACGTCGGTGGCGGGCGCGATCCCGACGCCCTGCGCGAGCTGCTCGGGCGCCATCCAGAGCGGCGAGCCGATCGCCTGCGAGCTCATCGTCGCGTCGCGCGCCTCGGCGAGCAGCCGCGCGATCCCGAAGTCGAGCACCTTGATCGTGAAGGGCACGTCGTGCCGGCGCGCAGTCGCGACGAAGATGTTCTCGGGCTTGAGGTCGCGGTGCACCACGCCGGCCGCGTGCGCGGTGCCGAGGGCGTGCCCGAGCTGCCCGAAGATCGCGGCCGCCTCGGCCGCGGAGCACGGCCCGCGCGTGCGGACCCGATCCTCGAGGGTCTCGCCCTCGAGCAGCTCCATCGCGAGCCACGGCGCGTCGCGCGCGGGATCGATCCCCGCCGCCACCACCTCGACGACGTGGTCGCTCGCGATGCGCGCGCCGATGCGCGCCTCCTGGATGAACCGATCGCGGGTGCGCGCGTCGCGCGCGACCTCCGGCCGCAGCACCTTGAGGGCGCGCGCCTTGCCGGTACCGAGCTGGGTCGCGACGTACACCTCGCCGAACCCGCCCTCCGCGAGCGGGCGCTCGACACGAAACTGCTCGCCGACGATCTCTCCGGGCGACAGCACGGGGCCGGAGTATAGGCGCAGCAACGGGAGACGGTATCGTACCGAGCATGCGCGCCATCGTGTCCACCAAGGGCCAGATCGTCCTCCCGCGCGAGCTGCGCGAGCTCGACGCGATCGAGGCCGGGCAGCAGTTCGAGATCGAGCGGATCGCGCGCGGCGAGTACCGGCTCGTGCGACGGGTGCCGCGCAACGAGGGCGTCGTCGACTGGCAGTTGGCGTGCCCGGAGAAGGGCTGGTTCGAGCCGATCGAGTCGGAGTCGACGGACACCCTGTGAGGTGCCTCGTCGATGCGAACGTCTCGAGCGAGCCGACCCAGCGGGAGCCGAGCACGGCGGTGATCGCCTGGTTACGCGCGCACGAACCGCTCCTCGTGGTCGACCCCGTGATCGTCGGCGAGGTGCGCTACGGGATCCTCCGGCTGCGCCGCGGCCGCAAGCGTGCGCGCCTCGAGGAGTGGTTCGACGCCGGGATCGCGCGGCTCGACTGTCTGCCGATCCAGCGCGAGACCGGGCTCGCCTGGGCCCTGCTCCTGACCGAGCTCCGCCGTGCGGGGCGCGCGATGCCGATCAAGGACAGCCTCATCGCCGCCACTGCGCTCGAGCACGATCTGACGGTGGCCACCCGCAACGTGCGCGACTTCCGCGCGGCGCGCGTGCGGGTCGTGGACCCCTTCGGCTGAGCTCGCGTCAGGGCGGCGGCGGCCAGGGATTGCGCCGGAGGCGCAGCTCGACGGTCTGCGAGTCGAACGGAGCGACGCGCATCGTGCGCGGCAGGTAGCCGTGCGCGGTGCCCCGCAATGTGTGTTGCGATTCTCCACGGGGCACACGCAGCACGGTTCCCTGCACGGGCTCACCGTCCCAGAGCAAGCGGGTGCCTGCGGGGTGCACGATGACGCGGATCTCCACCAGCTCCGGGCCCGCCGCGGTCGGCACGGCGGCGTCGACTCCCGCGTCGACGGGTGCGGGAGCCGCGGTTATCACGCCCGCATCCGGAGCGACGGTGATCGGCGCGGGCAGTGCGACGGGGAGCGGAGGTGTCGGCGCGATCACGGGCTCCTCGTCGGTGCTGACGGCGATCCCGATCGCGATCGCGCCGCCGAAGCCGATGATGCTGGCGATCACGCCCAGGCCGGCGAGGAGGAGCCAGGGAGGGGGGTGCGCGGTGGGACGCGACACCGGGCCTCCGTCGGGCGGCGGGAGGCGATCCGGTCCGCCGTCGAAGGCGCCCTTCGCGAGGACCACGGCGGCCTCCGCGTCGGTCATCCCCTTCGCGGAGGGGACCTTCATCGACGAAGACGAGCTCCACCCCAGCGGCCTGCGCACGCGGGGATCGAGCTCGGTCTTCTCGTCGGGGTCCTCGGTGAACTCGGGCAGCGGCACCTCGTGGGTGCCCGAGCCGTCGAGCGTGTCGGCGGACTCGACGAGCGTGTTGTCGCTGAGCGTCATCGGGTCGCGCACCGGCGATGACGGCGCGTGGCTCACACGCTCGAGCTCCTCGACGACGACGGCGGCGCTGGCGGGCCGCTCCGCGGGATCCTTGGCGAGCAGCCGGTCGACGAGCTCCTCGAGCGCGTCGGGGACGGCGAGCTCGGGCCGCGCCTCGCGCAGGAGCTCGGCGGGGACGCGCAGGTGCATCCCCATCAGGAGCACCGGCTCCTTCTCGTCGAAGGGCCGGTGCCCCACGAGCATCTCGAACAGGATGATCCCGAGCGCGTAGAGGTCGGCG
>JAYRVK010000356.1:0-4949 GCA_041918555.1 Sandaracinaceae bacterium | reverse complement strand
GCCCTGCCGTTCGCGGGCTGCGACGAGAGCCCTTCGGGCACCGACGCGGCGATCCTGCCGCCCTTCGACGCGGGCCTCGACGCCGGCGGCTCGGACGCCGGCCTCGACGCGGGCCTCGACGCGGCGGGGCTCGACGCCGGGAGCGACGCGGGATCGTTCGACGGCAGCACGTCCATCGGCGTGCTCTTCCCGCCGCGCGATCATCGCTGCGCGGCGGGGGCCGCGCGGCCCTGCCCGACCACGATCCCGCTCACCACGGACGCGGAGCGCACGGTCGACGTCCCGCGCGACATGCCGCCGGGCACGTACTCGTTCGTGATCCGCACGTGGTCGATGCCGCCGGACTCGTTCGCCGGGGTGACGCCGGGCTTCAACCTCGACGGGCTCGACTCGGGCGACGGCTCCGCCGCGCCCTCGGCGACCTGCGAGGAGTGGGCACCCGACTACGAGAGCCTGCGCGACCCGGGGCACGAGGGCGTGGACGACGCGATCGCCGGGCTCGTGTCGACGATCGAGGGGCTCCTCGACGCCGCCAGCTGTCCGGGGATGGTCACCGACGGCTGCGTCGACGCCACCCTCGCGGCCGACATCGCCGACGGCGCCTTCTTGATCCTGGTCGAGGTGACGGGGCTCGAGAGCTTCGCCTTCGACGACGCGGTCGAGGTGGCGCTCTACGAGGTCGCGGTACCGGGCGGCGGGCCGCCCGCGCTCACCGCCGACGGCCGGCTCGCGGCGGGGCAGACCTTCGACACGGCTCGGACGATCGCGGCGGCCGCGCCGGGCGACGTCTTCGACGGACGGCTCCGCGTCGTCTTCGAAGCGCGCGCCACGCTGCCACGGCGCATGGGGCAGCTCCTCGTGCCGCTCGAGCTCGACGGGGCGGAGCTCCGCGCCGACGTCGCGGCGAGCGGGCTCGAGCTCGGCGCGATCGGCGCGACCACCGAGGTCGCGCACTTCGTGGCCGAGGCCGAGCGCATCATGCCAGGCATCGGAGACACCGTGCGCTCCGTGCTCGAGTCGGTCGCCGACGTCGCGCCGGACCCCGGCGATCCCGCGATCTGCACGCGGCTCTCGAGCGGCTACTCGTTCGACGCGGTGCCCGCCGTGCGCCGGTAGTCGCCGCGCGCGCCGCCGGTCTTCGACTCGAGCCGCACGTGCTCGATGCTCATCGCGCGATCGATCGCCTTGAGCATGTCGTAGAGGGTCAGCGCCGCGACGCTCGCCGCGGTGAGCGCCTCCATCTCGACGCCGGTGCGATCGGTCGCGCGCGCGATCGTCTCGATCGCGATCCCGTCCTCGATCGGCGCGAAGTGGACCTCGACCGACGAGAGCGCGACGTGATGGCAGAGCGGGATGAGCTCGGGGGTCCGCTTGGCCGCTTGGATCCCCGCGATCCGCGCGGTCGCGAGCACGTCGCCCTTCTTCGTGGCGCCGGCGCGGAGCGCGGCCAGGGTCTCGGGGCGCATGCGCACGACCGCCGACGCGACGGCCTCACGCGCCGTCGGCGCCTTGGCCGCGACGTCGACCATCCGGGCGCGGCCCTGCTCGTCGAGGTGGGTGAGCTCGTCCGCCACGCGGCGGAGCGTACTACGCCGTCGAGGTCTCGGCCCCGTCCGACGGGATCACCCCGCGCGTCCCCGTGACGCGCGCCACGAGCTCGACGCGGCTGTGCACGCCGAGCTTCGCGAAGATGCGCTTCAGGTACGTGTTCACGGTCGCGACCGTGAGCCCGGTGCTCGTCGCGATCTGCCGCGTCGTCGCGCCGGAGAGCAGCCGCCCGACGACGTCGCGCTCGCGCGGCGTGAGCGGCGTGCGCTCGAGCATCGCCTGCACGTCCTCCGCGCTGCGCTGGCCGTGCTTCTCGTCGAGCCGGCGCGCGTGGCGCAGGCCCTTGGCGAAGAGCCGGCTCCCCCGCTCGGCCGCGTGGCGCCCCTCGTCGCCGATCAGCCCGTGGAGGTGCAGCTCGCCCAAAGCCTCGTCACCCACCACGAGCGCGAGGCGCAGCGTGGGCTCGCCCGACGGCGGCGGATCGCTGACGACCTGGGCGTCACCGAACCACAGACGGAACCCGGGCGAGCCGACGAGCTCCGCGACGCACCCCGCACCTCTTCGCGGGTAGCTCTCGACCGGATCGAGGTCGACGAGCTGCTCCACGATCTCCCATTGCCGATGTGTCAACAAGGCCCCCCCTTCCAGACACGTCCCGTGACTTTCCTCGTCCTGCCGTCCCGAGTCAAGGGTGGCATCGCATTGCCAGGCCCCACGGATCTGGGCTAGAGGCAGCGCATGACCGTCCGGAACGTCATCATCATCGGGTCGGGCCCGGCGGGCCTGACCGCCGCGATCTACGCGGCGCGCGCGAACCTGAAGCCGCTCTGCATCGAGGGCTTCATGATGGACGGGATGATCCCGGGCGGGCAGCTGATGATCACCACCGAGGTCGAGAATTACCCCGGCTTCCCCGAGGGCATCACCGGCCCGGAGCTGATGAAGCACTTCCGCGATCAGGCCCTGCGCTTCGGGACCGAGATCGTCACCGCGGACGTGGATCGCGTGGATCTCTCGGCGCGGCCCTTCAAGTGCTGGGTCGGCGACGAGCTCTACGAGGCCAACGCGGTGATCGTGGCGACCGGCGCGTCGGCGCGCTGGATCGGGCTCGAGAGCGAGAAGCTCCTCCGGAACCACGGCGTCAGCGCGTGCGCGACGTGCGACGGCTACTTCTTCCGCGACCAGGACGTGTGCGTGGTCGGCGGCGGCGACACCGCGCTGGAGGAGGCGCTCTACCTCGCCGGCCTGTGCCGGAGCGTGACCGTGATCCATCGGCGCGGCGAGCTCCGCGCCTCGAAGATCATGCAGGAGCGCGCGCTCAAGCACCCGAAGATCACGTTCCTCTGGCACTCGGTCGTCGAGGAGGTCCTCGACGTCGCGAAGGGCGAGGTCACGGGCGTCCGGGTCCGCAACGTCGAGACCGGCGCGGTGCATCTGAGGGAGTGCACCGGGATGTTCGTCGCGATCGGCCACGTCCCGAGCACGAAGGTCTTCACGGACTGGCTCGACACGGACTCGCTCGGGTACCTGAAGACCAAGCCGGACTCGACCGCGACCAACATCGAGGGCGTGTTCGCGTGCGGCGACGTGCAGGACCACGTGTTCCGCCAGGCGATCACCGCGGCGGGCACGGGGTGCATGGCGGCGATCGAGGCCGAGCGGTGGCTCGCCGCGCGCAACTTGGTCCATTAGTGGCGCGGCACGGACGCGCTCGATACGATCGCCGTCACCTCCGATGGCCGAGTCCGTAGGCGACGCGCTCGCGAAGATCCAGCTCTTCCACGAGATCCACCCGGCCGGCATCGAGCGGCTCGCGGCGATCTGCGCGGAGGAGTCGTATCGCGTGGGCGACGTGATCTTCCGAGAGGGCGAGGTGGGCGACAAGCTCTACTTCATCCTCGACGGGAAGGTGCGGATCTCGCGCGAGGTCTCGGGGATGGGCGAGGAGGCGCTCGCGGTGCTCGGGCCGGGCGCGGCGTTCGGCGAGATGTCGCTCATCGACGACTTCCCGCGCAGCGCGGACGCGCGGGTCCACGAGCGCTGCCGGCTCCTCGTGCTCACGAAGAGCGCGCTGGAAGACCTGCTCTTCCTGGACAAGGATCTCGCGTACGAGATCCTGTGGAACTTCGTGAAGATCCTCTCGGCCCGCCTGCGCGAGACGAACGACAAGATGACGTTCCTCTCCGTGACCGGGAAGTTCTGAGCGCGGGGGCGCGTAGGAGCCGCCGTTGAACGCTCCCCTCGAGGCGCTCCCCGCGGGCGCGACGTGTGGCGCGGACGAGGCGCCCGCGACCTTCGTGTGCGCGCGCTGCGGCGACTTCGGGTGCGCGAAGTGTCTCTTCGCGGCGGTGAAGACCCACGCCGTCTGCGCGCGCTGCGCGGCGAAGGGCCTCGGCGAGCCGGTCCCGTGGGAGCGCCGCAAGGAGCTCGGCAACGTCCGCGCGTACTGGCAGACCGCGAAGCTCGCGATGACCTCGCCCGCGCGCTTCTTCCGCACCCCGACGACGCACGAGCACGTCGGCGCAGCGCTGATGCACGGCGTCTTGTCGGTGACCGTCGGCCTCTTCTTCTCGTACCTGATCGCGGGCCTCGTGCTCGGCGCGTCGGGCGGCGCCTTCGCGGCGATCGGGGATCGCGCGACGCAGCCCATCGCCGCGATCCTCGCGGGCTACGGCTGCGCGATGATCGGGCTCAGCCCGGTGCTCGCGCTGATGGCGGGGCCCGCCAACGCGCTCTTCGGGCAGGTGTTCGCCGCGGCTTGCGCGCACGGCGTGCTCGCCCTCGCGAAGAAGGCGCGCGGCTCCTTCGAGGACACCCTGCGCGTGTGCTCGTACTCGAACGCGCCCTACCTCCTGACCTTCATCCCGCTCTTCGGGAGCTTCGCGTGGTTCTGGGTGGTCGGGATCGAGGTGGTCGGGCTGCGCGAGGTGCACCGCACCTCGACGGACTGGGCCGCGGCGGCCGCGATCGGCTATCGCGTGGCGTTCATCCTCGCGATCATGATCGGCTACGCGGTGCTGATCCTCGGCTTCCTCGCGACGGTGCCGCCGCCGCCGCCCCCGCCACCGATGTGACGCAGCTTTTTTCGCGGGCGGAAACAAGAAAGAAACCCGCGCCGTTCATGCTCTCGATCGTCATGCTGCGAAGAGCGATGAAGGTACCGGGGGGGATCGCGCACTCCGTCGTCGGGAGCGCGTACCTCGTCGTGCACTTGTTCACCCACGAGCACCGCGCCCGCGCGGTGTTGCCCGCGGGCGCTAGCGAGTAGGCGCGCCGAACACGTCGCGCCAGCGGAGCGAGGGCGGAACCGAGCCGCGGGGCGCGCCCCACCCCGCCCCCACCCCCAGGGGGTCCGGGTGGGCGGGGGGGGGCGGGGGGGTGGGGGTGAACAAAAGGATGCG
>JAYRVK010000355.1:0-6696 GCA_041918555.1 Sandaracinaceae bacterium | reverse complement strand
TCCCCGCGCTCCGCGGCGAGGAGACCGCGCACCTCGACGTGTTCGCGCTGATCACGGGCCCCGCGCAGATCCTCGTGGGTCGCTACGACGCGCCCGACGACCCCGAGAACGCCGCGATCCTCGACGAGGCGGCGAGCCTCCTCGCCGCCGCGGGCTTCGCGGTCACGCGGATCCCGATGCCGCCGAACGAGCGCCGCACCGCGTTCGCGACGCACACCAACGCGCTGATCCTCGAGCGCGCGGTGCTCGTCCCGGTGTACGGCCGCCCGCACCGCGGCGAGCAAGACGCCTTGCGGATCCTCGGCGCGGCGTTCCCCACGCGGCGCGTCGTCCCCGTCGAGGCGAGCGGCGTCATGGCGCTCGCCGGCGCGGTCCGGTGCACGACGCGGCCGATCCCGCGGGAGTGAGGCGACAGGGCGCCCCGACCCGGGTAGCCTCGGGTCGTGAGGCATGGGTGGCCGGCAGGGATCTCGCTCGCGGTGGCCTGCGTCCTGGGCGGCTGTCCGGCGGCCGCGCCCGAGCTGATCGTGCATCTCAAGACCAACTTCCTCCCCGGGATCGAGCTCGGGCGGGTGGAGGTCCTCGTGCTTCGGCGCGGGCCGAGCGAGGACGCGCCGGTCGATCTGTTCGAGACCACGGAGCTCGGGGGCGCTCCGATCGACGGGGCCATCCCGCTCGGCGCCTCGACGCTCGCCGCACCCGGCACGTACCTCGTGCGCGCCACGCTGTTCACGCCGACGGGCGCCCCGCTCGCGGGGTCCGCGACCGTCGTGGAGGTGACCCAGTCACGCGCGGTCGTGCTCCTCGCCAGTCGCGAGTGCGGGGGCGTCGCGTGCCCCGGCGGCGGCGATCCTCCGAGCGCGATCGCGTGCGTCGCATCGCGCTGCGTCGACCCGCGCTGCGCACCGGGCGCCGCGCGAGGCGACGCGGCGTGCCCGGAGCCCGCCTGCGCCGCGGCCTCGGAGTGTCCGGGGAGCTCCGCGGCGTGCGCCACCACCGAGTGCCTCGAAGGGGTCTGCTACATCTCGGTGGACCACGGCGCGTGCCGCCGCGACGAGCTCTGCAGCCCGCTCGACGGGTGCGTCGCCGCGGACACGGGCGCCCGGGACGCGGGCGCGCTGGACGCGGGGGCCGCGGACGGCGGCCCGATCGACGCGGGACCCGACGACGGCGGCCCGCCGGGCGATGCCTGCGACCCGCTCGTCGAGTCGTGCGACGGCACCGACGAGGACTGCGATGGCCGCGTCGACGAGGGCTTCGATCTCGGCACCGTCGAGCGCTGCGGCGCGTGCGACCGGCGCTGCCCCGCGGTCGCGAGCGCCACCGCGACCTGCGTCGCGGGCACGTGCAGCTTCGAGTGCGTGACGGGCTTCGACGACTGCAACGGCGTTGCGTCGGACGGCTGCGAGGCGCGGCTCGACGACCCGGAGACCTGCGGGAGCTGCAGGACGAGCTGCGTCGCGCCGCGGCCTCTGTGCGACGGAACGGGCGGCGCGCCGGTGTGCACCGATGCGTGCGCGGCGTCGGAGACGCTGTGCGGCGAGACGTGCGTCGACCCGATGACGGACGAGGCCCATTGCGGCGCGTGCGATCGCGCGTGCGACACGGGCGAGACGTGCGTCGGCGGGAGCTGCCGGTGCGGCGGCACGGGGCCCGACTGCGCGGGCACGCCGGCCTCGACGTGCTGCGGCACGAGCTGCGTCGACACGACGAGCGATGACGAGGCGTGCGGCTCGTGCACGATCGCGTGCGACCCCGGCGAGGAGTGCGTGTCCTCCGCGTGCCGCTGCGGGCGCACGGGCCCGGACTGCACCGGGAGCACGCCCGACTGCTGCGGCACCACGTGCGTGAACCTCGAGCAGAACGAGACCCACTGCGGCACGTGCGGTAGTCCATGTCCGGGGCTCGAGCGCTGCCGCAGCGGCGCCTGCGAGTGCGACGGGATGGCGAACGGCCGCGGCTGCGGCGGGATCAACGGTGGGATCTGCTGCAGCGAGGACTGCGTCAGCTCGTGGCACGACTCGAACCACTGCAACGGCTGCGGGATCCGCTGCCTGGCCGGGACCGCCTGCGACACGGGGTACTCGGCCCTGCTCGGCCACAGCTTCGGAACGTGCCAGGGCTGCGCGGTGGACGCGGACTGCCCGAGGAACTTCGTCTGTGGGTTCGCCACCTTCGGCGGCCACTGCGAGTGCGCGATGGACAGCGCGTGCTCGGCCGGTCAGAACTGCGACGGCGACGGCGTGGGCGGCTCGCTCGACGCCTGCCGCTACTGATCAAACCGCCTTGCGGGTGTCCTCGGGCTCGCTCGTGGCGTCTGGCGCGCGCGGCTCCTCCCCGCGCGCCTTCGCCTCCTGGCGCTCCACGAGCGCGACGAGCTCCTCGTGGGTCACGCCGAGGCGCGACGCCACGTTCTGCGCGAGGGAGGTCGGCGCGACGCCGGGCACGAACTGGTAGGTGGGCTCGTCGTCGTCGTCGAGCTCCACCTGGAGGAGCTCGAGGCGCAGGATCGCGCCCTCGGTCTCGAGGTCGCGCGCCGCGTCGAGGAAGTGGGTCGACACGAAGACCTGCGGGTGGAGCCGGGGCAGCAGCGACAGGACCATGTTGAAGATCGCGATCCCCTCGGACGGGTTGGTGCCGCTGCAGAGCTCGTCGAGGATCACCATGGCGCCCGGCTCGAGCTGCTCGAAGAGCTGCCGCACGCGCAGGAGCTCGGTGCCGAGGCGCCCCTCCTTCTGATCGGCGGGCGCGCCCTCGACGAGCGACACGAACATCGTCGGCGCGCGCGTCAGCTCGGCGTGCTCGGCCGGGACGAAGAGCCCGCTCTGCCCGAGGAGCTGGGTCAGCGCGACCGCCTGCATCATGCGGGTCTTGCCGCCGCTGTTCGGGCCGGTGATCAGGACGACCGAGTCGTGCCCGCCGCACCGCACGTCGCACGGCACCGGGCGGATCCCCTGGAGCAGGAGCAGCGGGTTGAAGAGCCCCTCGATCGCGCGCGGCCCGCGCGCCGCGCCGAGCACGGGCGCGTCCTCGATGCGCGGCAGGCACACCGCGAGGCCCTCCTTCTCGACGCGATCCTTGAAGCCGAGCGCCGCGAGGTAGAGCTCCACGTCCCCGACGAGCCCGATGCACGGCAGGACCACGTCCTCGAGGTCCGCGAAGACCTCGTCGATCACGCGCAGCAGGACCTCGCTCTCCGTGTAGTCGTAGCCGCGGAACCACGCGACGATCCGCGACACGAAGCGCCGCCACGGGTGGAGCACCAGCGGGTTGTCGACGTTCTCGTCCGCCGTCAGGAGGTTGAAGTCGCGGATCTTCCCGTCGGAGCCGAGCACGATGCGCACCTCGAGGCGCGCCATGTTCGCGTCGAAGTCGAGGACCTGCGCCAGGCGGCGGTACACGTCGCGCTCGCGCACCGCGCGCGCGAAGCTCGAGAGGCGCGAGAGGGCGCTCTCCGCGCTGGCGAGGCCCTCGCCGGCCTCGTCGAGGATCGCCTTGATCGCGGTGAGCACCTCGACCTTGCGGCGGATGGTCTCGCCGGGCGTCATCGGCCGCTCGTCGAGGAGGCCGCGCAGCTCGCGCAGCGCCACGTAGATCCGCTCGAGCGCGGCGCGCAGCTCCGGCTCCGCGGCGATCTCACGCAACACGTCTTGACGCAGCGCCACGTCGCGCACGTCGTCGGGCGGGTGCTCGAGGAGCCGCACGAGGTGGGTGCGGCTCGGCTCGTAGACCTTCTTGCCGACGCGGATCGCGAAGCAGCTCGCGAGGAGCTCGGGCAGGAACAAGCCCCCCGAGAACGCCGCCGGATCCCAGCGGCTCGGGGTGATCGGCGCCTCGTCGACCGCGCGGCCGAGGAGCCCGCCCGCGTCGCCCGACTCGAACGCGAACCGGAGCGCCGAGCGGAGCAGCTCCACGTCGACCGTGACGAGGGGCTCGTGGTGGATGAGGTCCACCCACTCCTCGTCGCCCGCGGGCGCGCGCAGCGCGAGGGGCGGCCCGGGGCGCGCGAGACCGCCGGGCTCGGCGCTCGCGCGCATCGCGGCGAGGTTGGCGGACTTGCGCCGCTCGATGAGGTAGCGCCGCCGCTTGGACGAACTGCCCATGCGAGCCATCGAGGAGTGGCCCCGTCGTACCACGGCTGTCACGCCGAGTCTCGACCGCATCGCGGGCCGGAGGTTCCGGCGATGTTCAGGGCACGAGCCGCGCCGCGCCCCACCCGGCCGCCTCGAACAGCGCCTCCTCGGAGGCCGCGGCGAGCTCGCAAGGCACCTCGGCGATCAGGAACGTGCGCCCGCCCGCGGGCAGGACGTCGGGCATCGTGCGCTCGGTGAAGTGGCGGTCGGGGCCCAGGTCGAAGGGCTCGCCGTCGAAGTGGCGGCCGGCGAGGATCGGGCGTGCCGCGCCGCCGTAGCGGACCTCGGTGACGTCGAGGTCGACGAGGCACTGCCCGCGCGCCGGGGCGACCCGGGTGAACGAGCCGTCGTCGATGGTCAGCGCGTGCGCGCGCGTCGCCCCGGAGGGGCGCACCAGCGTCAGCTCGTGCGTCCCCTGCGCGAGCTCGAACCGGTGGTGCTCGCCCGACGCGAGCGCCGTGCGGTGCTCGCCGCCGAGGAGGACCGTCATGGGCTCGTCGCGCGGACCGAGCACGTACACGGTGCCGGTCCCGCTCGCGTGATCCCACCACAGCGCGACCCCGACGAGGGCCGCGGTGAGGACCGCGGCCCCGCCGACGAGCGGGAAGCGTTCGAATCGCATCGGAGCCCCGGATAGCATGGGCGTACGCGCAAGTCGCGTTGCGGGCGAGCGGCCCGCGCGCGGCTCTGGTAGCGTGTTCCGTCTCGCGCGGGGGGCTCGACATGCGGCTGGCCGAGAGGGTGTGGATCGCGGGGGCGCTCGCCTTGGGCTGCACGACGGGCACCGGCCCGAGGCTCCCCGACGGCGGCGGCGGCGACTCGGGGCTGCGCGTGATCGACGGCTGCGACGCCTCGCGCGACGCCGACGGCGACGGGATCGCGGACGCGGCCGAGGGCGACCTCGATCCCGACGGGGACGGCCGACCGAGCTCCATGGACGACGACTCCGACGGCGACGGGATCCTCGACGCCGAGGAGCACGGCGACCCGCACCCCTGCATCATCCGGGACAGCGACGGCGACGGCTTCGCGGACTTCCACGACGCCGACTCCGACAACGACGGACTCACCGACGCCGACGAGCGAGGCGTCTACTTCACCGACCCGACCAACCGTGACACCGACGGCGACATGGTCACCGACCTCGGCGAGGTCGCCGCGATGACCGATCCCCTGGACCGCGCGAGCACCATCGACCCCGAGGACTTCTTCGTGGTCCTGCCCTACCTCGGCGACCACGTCCTGCGCCCGCTGCGCTTCGGCACCAACATCGCGAAGGCCGACGTCTACTTCCTGATCGACACGACGGGCTCGATGGAGGCCCCGATCGACAACGTGCAAACATCGTTGTCACGGATCGCGGAGGAGCTCGACCGCGTGATCCCGGATCTCCAGATGGGCGTCGGTCACTTCGAGGACTTCCCGTTCTCCACGGGCGATCCGTTCGGCGCGACGTTCTTCGGCGCCCCCGACGACGAGCCGTACGGGAACCTCCAGGACATCACGGACGTCCTCGCCGACGTGCAGCGCGCGCTCGACTCGCTGACGATCGGCGACGGCCGCGACGGGCCGGAGGCGCAGGTCCAGGCGCTCTTCCAGACCGCCAGCGGGCGCGGCGGGAGCTGGACGTTCATGGGCTCGAGCTACTCGATCCCGCCGCGGCGCTGCGTCGCGGTGCCCGACGAGATCGGCGCGCGGCGCGGCTACCCGTGCTTCCGCCCGGGCGCGCTGCCGATCGTGGTGCTGGTGACGGATCTCGAGTGGCACGCGGGGAACACGGACGGCGCGCGGTGGCCGTACACCGCGATCTCGCCCGCGCCCGAGGACCTGCCGGCGGCGGCGGGCGCGCTCGCGGGGATCGGCGGCCGCTACATCGGCGTCGCGATCGACGGCACGTGGCGCACCGACCACGAGGCGGTCGCGCGCATGACGGGGAGCGTCGACGAGTCCGGCACGCCGCTCGTCTACGGCGCGGCGGCGGGCGAGGTGTCGGATGCGATCATCGATGGGGTGAGCACGCTGGTCGGGCGCACCCCACAGGACGTGACCACCGCGACCGAGGACGTGCCGCCGAACCCCGGCGGCGTCGACGCCACGGCGTTCATCGTCTCGATCGTGCCGCTCGAGGGCTACGGCCCGGCCGCGGGCACCGGCTACGCGAGCAAGGACGCGACGACGTTCTACGGCGTCACGCCCGGCACGCAGGTCGAGCTCACGGTCGACTTCTACAACGACCTCGTCCCCCCACCGGCGACCGCGCAGGTGTACCGCGCAAGGATCGTGGTCCTCGGCAACGGCGTCGCGCGGCTGTCGGAGCGCAACGTCTACATCATCGTCCCGCCCGAGGGCGGGACGATCCTGATCTGAGGTCTCCCGGAGCGCACGCGAGCGCGAGCACGCTTCGTGGTCGGCACCGCTGGCGCATCGCACGGCGTGGTGCGGCCACCACAATCGAGATCGCGACGGGAGACGAGGAGGCTGGGAGGCGAGGAGAGTGCGCCCGCGCGATGCGCGCGCGCAGCGGTCGCGGCGCGCGGGCGCGGGCGCGGGCGCCGGGCGCGCT
>JAYRVK010000354.1:0-18571 GCA_041918555.1 Sandaracinaceae bacterium | reverse complement strand
TCCGCGAGGTCGCCCCGATCGAGCGCGACGGCGGCGTCGTGAGCTCGACGCGGATCCGCGAGGCGCTGCGCGAGGGCCGCGTCGAGGACGCGACGCGCTGGCTCGGCCGCGTGCACGACGTGGAGGGTCGCGTGGTCGCCGGCGATCGACGCGGCCGCACCATCGGCTTCCCCACGGCCAACCTGGCGTGCGAGGGCGCGCTCGTCCCCGCCGACGGCGTCTACGCGATCGTGGCGCGGCTCGACGGCGCGCTCCTTCGCGGCGTCGCGAACCTGGGCGTGCGGCCGACCGTCGAGGCGGGCCGCTCCGTGGAAGCGCACCTCTTCGACTTCGAGGGCGACCTCTACGGCCGCGCCCTGCGCCTCGGGTTCGTGACGCGCCTGCGCGGCGAGCGGCGCTTCGACGGGCTCGACGCGCTGAAGGCGCAGATCGCGCTCGACGCGCAGCGCGCGCGCGCGGACCTCGAGGCCGCGAGCGACCGCGCGTGGACGATGCTGTAGCCCCATCGGCGCGCGCGAGATACGCCGAAAGATCGGAAGACGAGAAGGCGAGAAGGGAATTCGCGGGTCCTGCTCGCGCGTCCGTGCACCGGGGCACATGTTGTCGCAGGGTGCACGACTCGTTGTCGGCGCGTTCCAGAGGCGCATCGTTGTGGTACGGCTCCCGTTCGCACGATCCAGACGGGAGACGAGGAGACCGAGAGGCGAGGAGGAAGCGCGCGCGCCGCGCGCGCAGGACACGTCCGCGGGCGCGGGCGCGGCGAGGTGCCGAAAGATCGGAAGACGAGAAGGCGAGATGAGAATTCGCGGATCCTGCTCACGCGTCCGCGCAGCGGGCGCGGGGCGCGGGCGCGGGCTGTCGTGGGATGCACGACTCGTTGTCGGCGCGTTCTGGGGCGCGTCGTGGTGGTACGGCTCACGCTCGCACGATCCAGACGGGAGACGAGGAGACCGCGAGGCGAGGAGGAAGCGCGCGCACCGCGCGCGCAGGACACGTCCGCGGGATGCGGGGCGCGGGCGCGGCGAGGTGCACAGCGTGCCCCTCCAGGGGCGCGATGCGCACCTCCAGGGGCGCGATGCGCACCTCCAGGGGCGCGATGCGCACCTCGAGAGCGTCGTACGGCTCGACCGTCGCGAACCAGTCGGGAGACGAGGAGACCGGGAGGGCGAGGAGAGGGCGCGCGCACCTCGCGCGCCGAACATGGACGCGGACACGTCGGTGCCGTTCCACCGGCACGCCGTGCCGCGCGACGGCCGACGCGCACTCGCGACGTTCCCGGCACTCGTTCGAAGGTCGCTCTCGATCGAGCTGGGCTCGCGGTGCGCGGTGCGCGGGCGCAGCGAGCGGGCGCGGCGAGGTGCACACCGTGCCCCTCCGGGGGCGCGATGCGCACCTCCAGGGGCGCGAAGCGCATCTCCATCGCGCGCGAGATGCGCCGAAAGATCGGAAGACGAGAAGGCGAGAAGGAATTCCCGGATCTTGTCTCGCGCGTCCGCGCAGCGGGCGCGCTCCTTCTCGCGCTCCTCGCCTTCCGATCTTTCGGCATTCCTTCGCGTCCGCGCCGCGGACGTACTCACCCCGAAGTCGTGCGCGCTCGCGCAGACTCTCCCGCGTGGCCGCGACTACGCGGGCGCGGGCGCGAGCTGGCGCACGAGCGCGTCGAGCCGACCCTTCGGGTCCGCGACGAACGGGTTGTCCGCGCGCAGCACGTGACCTCCCAAGAGGGAGGTGATCTGGCGACGCAGGTTGGCGGGCTTGCGCGGCGCGAAGAAGACGTCTTGCAGCTCTCCGCGGTACCAGCCCTCGATCATCGCGAGGAACACGCTCACCGCTTTGCCGACCACCGCGTCGTACTCCAACGCCCAGTCCACCTGCTCGCCGTCGAGCGTCCGATCCGTGAGCTTGGCCGCCAGGAGCGCGCTCTCGAGCGCGAGGGTCACGCCCGAAGAGAACACGGGGTCGAGGAAGTCGGAGGCGTTGCCGACGAGCGCCCACCGATCGCCGTGGAGCGAGGACACCTTCTTCGAGTAGCCCTCCATCACGCGCATCGGCGCGACGACGCACGCGTCGCGCAGCCGATCGCGCGCGTTGGGCTCCTCGGCGATCAGCGCGAAGAGCCGCTCGCGCGGAGTTCCCTCGACGCTCTGCCAGAGCTCGGGGTCGCAGACCACGCCGACGGACGTGCGGCCGTTCGAGAACGGGATGATCCAGAACCAGCCGCCACGCGGGTGCACGCAGATCCAGATGTCGCCTGCGCGGTCGCCGGCGGGACGGTGGTCGCCCTCGACGTGCGTGAACGCGGACAGGCGGTGCGGCAGGAGCGCCGGGCGCTCGAGATCGAGGAGGCGCGGCAGCACGCGGCCGTAGCCGCTGGCGTCGATCACGAAGCGCGCAGTCACGTCGTACTCGCGGCCCCGGTCGAGATCCGTGACGCGCGCGACCGCGCCCGCTCCGGAGAACTCCACGGCGTCCGCGCGGTGACCGAAGCGCAGGTCGACGCCCGCCTCGCGCGTCTTCGTGGCCAGGACCTGATCGAAGTGATCGCGAGGCACCTGCCAGGTGCTGCCCTGGTCGCCCGCGAGCGAGTCGTCGAACGCGAAGCGCTCCTGCCTCGAGCCGCTCAGGAAGACCGCACCGCCCTTGACCATGTAGCCCTGCGCGGCGACCGCCTCGAGCAGCCCCAGCTCCTCGAGCAGCTCGTTGCACCGCGGCAAGAGCGACTCGCCGATCACGAACCGCGGGAAGAACTCCTTGTCGACGCACAGCACCGACCGCGACCGCCGGTGCAGGTGGGTCGCCGCCGCGCACCCCGCCGGCCCGGCCCCGAGGATCAGGACGTCTACGCTCTCGTTCATCGCCAGCCCCCTTTCAGGAAGGAGCGACGCTAGCGGCTCGGCCTGCGCGCGCGATTGCCGCGAAGCAACCGATGCGGCCCCGGAGCGGGGTCCAATGGACCACCCCGTGAAGATCCGCCTCGTCTACCCCCGCTTCGAGCGCTTCCTCGACGCCTACCCGAACCTCGCGGCGATCCCGACGATCGGCGGGCTGTGGCGCTACCGCATGCCGCCCGCCCTCGGCACGCAGATCCTCGCGGCGATGATGCCCGAGGACGTCGAGTGGTCGATCACCGACGAGAACGTCGCGCCGATCGACTACGAGGAGCCCGTGGACGCCGTGGGCATCAGCTTCTTCACGCCGCAGGCGAGCGCGGCCTACGCGGTCGGCGACGCGTTCCGCGCGCGCGGAGTGCCCGTGATCATGGGGGGGATGCACCCGTCGATCGCGCCCGACGACGCGCGCCCGCATTGCGACTCGATCTGCATCGGCGAGGTCGAGCCCCTCTTCGACGGGATCCTCGCGGACCTCCGCGCGGGCCGCCTCGCGCCGACGTACGGCCCCGCGCACCCGCCGCCGAGCCCTCCGTGGGTGCGGCCGCGGCGCGGCCTCTTCGACGATCGCGGCGACGGCTACGACTGGAAGCCCTCGCTCGTCCAGGTCGCGCGAGGCTGCCCGCGCCCCTGCCTCTACTGCAACCTGCCGATCCTCCAGGGCGACGCGCTCCGCTTCCGCGCGATCGACGACGTCGTCGACGAGCTCGCGACCCTCGCGGGCCGCGACGTCTACATCACCGAGGACGTGATCATGTTCCGGGCGCGGTCGGTCGAGCAGTACACCATCGAGCTGTTCGAGCGGATCGCCGACCTCGACGTGCGCGTGTTCACGACGAGCTCGCTCGTGTTCAACGCACGCCCGCGGTTCTTGGACGCGCTCGCGCGCGGGCACACGCGCGCGAACTACGTGACGCTCGGGTTCGATCCGATCTCGCGCGGCGTCTATGAGGGCGACCCCGCGCGGATCGAGGCCACGCGGCGGCAGGTCGACGCGATGCAGGAGCGAGGGATCCGGTTCCACGCGGCCTTCGGGGTCGGCTTCGACGACGACGACCCGGGCGTGTTCGAGCGGATCCTGCGCTTCTGCGAGGACGCCGGCGTCGTGACGGCCGAGTTCTTCATCGCGACGCCGTTCCCCAACACGCCGCTCTACGCGAAGCTCGCGCGCCAGGGGCGCCTCCTGCACCGGGACTGGCGCCGCTACAACGGGGCGCACGTGGTGTTCCGGCCCGCGCAGATGAGCGAGGAGCGGCTCCGGGAGGGGTTCCTCGAGATGTGGACGGAGCACTACACCGGAAGAGACGTGCAACACGTCTTGTCACCGTTCGATCACGTCGCGCGCGACCCCGCGCTCGCGGGGGCCTGACCCCTCACTCGAGGGGCGCCGCGGGGCTCGGCGGCCCGCGGCGGTGCTCGAAGCACTCGAGCGAGCGCTCGAGGTCTTTACCGCGCCAGAAGTCGCGCCAGAGCCCGAGGAACGTCTCGACGAGCGCGTCGGGCGTGAAGTGCCGCGGCCGGAACACCACGTGCGCGCCGTTGTACTGCGCCCACTCGCGGTGGAGGAGCCGGTCCTCGCGCGCGAGCTGGACGTAGAGCGGCGTGTTGGGGAACGGCGTCGCGATGAAGAACTCGGCGGTGAGGATCCCCGCGCGCGCGCAGAACTCGAGCACGCGATCGGCGACCGCCGGCTCGTCCTCGTCGAAGCCGAGGCCGAACGCGCCATAGAAGCGGATCCCGCGGTCCTGCACGCGGCGCGCGATGTCGATGCCGCGCTCCGTCAGCGTGCGGTCTCCGTCGTAGATGCCGCGCGAGATCGGCTCGAAGCCGAAGGTGTAGTAGAGGCTGCGCGTCCCCGCGGCGGCGAGCCGGTCGAGGAAGTCGTCTCGCGCGTTGAAGACGAGCGACGAGGTGAGGAACAGGCGCGCGCCCCCGTCGCGCGCGATCGCTTTGAAGAGCGCATCCGCGTAGCGGCGCATGGTGCGGTTCGTCATCATCACCACGTCGTCGGTCAGGTACAGCTCGCGGTCGGCGAGGGCGCGGATCTCCGCGGCGACGGCCTCGGGATCGCGCACCCGGACGTCGCGCCCATAGATGCCCGGGATGTTGCAGTAGGGGCACGGCCGCGGGCAGCCGCGCATCGCCTGCACGAGCCCCGCGAACCAGTCGTAGTCGCGCTCCGCGTCGAAGAGATCGCGGCGCGGCTGCACCCACGCCGCGGGGTCCGGGCGCGACGGCCCGTACGTCGGGCGGAGCGCGCCGCGCCGCGCGTCCTCGACGATCGTCAGCCAGCTCCCCTCGGCCTCGCCGATGCAGACGGCGTCGCAGTGCGGCCGCGCATCCTCCGGGATCATCGAGGGGTGCATCCCCCCCATCACGACGGGCACGCCGCGCGCGCGGAACGCGTCGCCGATGCGGTAGGCCGCGGTCGCTTGCGGGGTGAAGAAGCTGATCGCGACGAGGTCGACGGGCTCGTCGTAGTCCACCGGGCGCAGGTTCGCGTCGTGGATGCGCCACTCGACGTCCGGCGGCAGCATCGTCGCGAGGATCTGCGGCCCGAGCGCGGGCGGCATCTTGTACTTCCAGAGCCCGACCACCGGCGGGATCTCGCCGAGCTCGGGGTAGGCCTCGAGGTAGCGCTCGAAGCGCGGATACACGATCAGGATCTTCACGTGAGCTCGACTCCCATCGGCGGCGCGAGCTCCGCCACGTACGGTTCCTCGACCAAGCGTCGATGCACGGCCACGCGCTCGGCGAGCGCGGCTTGCACGTGGCTCGTCACTTCGCGCGAGCCGCGCGCGCGCACCGCGTCGGGGACCGGCGCGAGCCACTCGAAGCGGTAGCGCGCGGCCCGCGGCGGGACGCGCCACGCTGGCTGCTCCTTGGTGAGGATCGGCGGATCGACGCCGATGAACAGCGGCACGATCGGCACCTCGGCGCGGAGCGCGGCCTCGATCGCGCCGCGGCGGAACCTCCGCAGCGAGCCGGCGGGCGAGCGGGTCGCCTCGGGGAACGCCAGGGCCGGGAGCCCGGCGCGCAGTGCCGCCTCGAGGCGGTCGACGACCGGCGCGAGCGCCGCGTCGCCGTCGAGCCCCGGGCCCGGGACGTGCGCGGTGCGGCGCAGCAGCGGCCCCAGCGCCCAGGTCGCGTACCACGACGACTTCACCAGCGACACGAGCTCGGGAAGGGCCGCGAGGAGCAGCGGCGCGTCGAGGAGCGTCGGGTGATTGGCCACGAGGAGGAACGGCCGCCCTGCGAGCTCGGGCGGCATCGCGACGCGCTCGGGCGCGATCAGGCCCACGTCCTCGAGGAAGCCGAGGAACAGCCGGAAGCCGCGGTTCAGCCGATGCGTGAAGCGCCGCCGGTCGCCGTCGTCGGCGCGCCGCGGAGCCGTCAGCCCCGCGCCCACCGAGAGGACGAGGGCCAGGCTGAAGAACAGGGCGAACGACACGCACACGAGCAGGCTGCGCAAGCCCCGTCGCATATCCGGCGATGCTGCCCGCGCGAGGCCCCTCGCCCGTTGTCGAGCGTCAACCCGGGGAGGCTCCCCGGGGTTGCGGCAGGTCAACACGGCGCCCTGGGACGTGCCTTCATGAGCGAGGTGCGGCGAGACTCGCTCGACGCGTTCCCGCGCCTGGGCTGGGTCGAGGCGGCGACGCCGATCACCCCCCTCCCCGCGCTCGCCCACGAGCTCGGCCTCGGCTGGCTCGGGGCCAAGCGCGACGACCAGGCCCCCGACCTCTACGGCGGCTCGAAGGTCCGCAAGCTCGACTTCGCGCTGGCGGCGCCGCGGCTCGCCGACGCACCCCGCTGGATCTCGTTCGGCGCGATCGGCTCGGGGCACCTCGCGACGTTGACCGCCGCGGCGTCGCACCTCGGCCGGCGACTGCTCGCGCACTGCTTCTTCGAGCCGCTCGGCCCGTGGGTGGAGGAGGAGCTGGCGTTCACCGCGTCCGGGCCCACGGAGCTCACCTACTGCCGGACCCGACTCCGGCTCGCCTCCAGGTTCCCGCGGGAGCTCGCCGGGCGAGGCGAAGGCGTCGTGCCGCCGGGCGCCACCGATGGGGTCGGGATGCTCGGCATGGTGCGCGCGGGGCTCGAGCTCGCCGAGCAGATGGACGCGGGCGAGCTGCCCGCGCTCGACCGGGTCTACGTACCCCTCGGCTCGGGCGGGTGCGCCGTCGGCCTCTCGCTCGGGCTCGCCCTCGGCGGGCGGCGTCCCACCATCCACGCGGTGGCCGCCGTCGAGCGCTGGTTCTCGCGCACGGGTCGCCTCCGCCGCCTCCTCGAGGCGAGCCGGGAGGCCCTTCGGGACCGCGGGATCGACGCGCGGCTCGACCCCGCTCCGCTCGTGATCGATCGGACCCAGGTCGGCCCGGGGTACGGGCACGCCACGGCCGCGTCGCTGCGGGCCGTCGGGTCGCTCGCGCCGCTGGGCCTGGACCTCGAGCCGGTCTACTCGGGCAAGGCCATGGCCGCGCTCCGAGAGGACGCCGCCACCGCGCGCGGCGCGCGCGTGCTGTTCTACGCGACCGGTCACCGCCGACCCCTCCCCCACGCGCCCGACTGGGAGGCGCGGCTGCCCGCGGCACTGCAACACGACTTGCGTGCCGCACGCGGGGCCCGTGGGGGCCGGCGGCGATGGATCGCGGGCGGCGTGGCGGCCGCGGCGGGCGTCGCGCTCGGCGCGCGCCTGGGCTTCCACCGCGACGTGGCGGGCTGGCGCGGCCACACGCTGTACGCGTGGGAAGGCGCCGTGCTCGCCGCGGCGGCCGAGGCGATCGTCCCCGAGCGCGCGGGCGGCGCGATCCCCGGCGGCGTCTCGCCCGACGCGATCGCGGTGCACGTCGATCGCTACCTCATCGGGATGCCTCCGGGCACGCGGACCGAGATCCACGCGATGCTCGCGCTGATCGAGCACGGGACGTGGCTCGAGGGTCGGGCCCTGCGCTTCACGCGGCTCGCGCCGAGCGCGCGGCGCGCGGTGCTCGCGGGGCTCGCCGGGCGCGGCGGCGACCTCGCGCTCGCGGCCAAGGGCCTCCGCGACCTCTGCTACCTCGGCTACTACCAGGACCCGCGCACGTGGCCCGAGCTCGGGTACGGCGGTCCGTGGGTGCGCGCCGGCGCAGGCCCTCGGGGACCCTACGACGCGCTCGTGGCGCCCGCGGGCGCGGCGCCGCCCGGCCGGGGGGGCCCGTGATCCACGACGCGGCGACGCTCGAGGTGCCGCTCGCGCTCGAGGCCGACCTGTGCGTAGTCGGCTCGGGGGCCGGCGGCGCGATGGTGGCGATGGTCGCGGCGGAGGCCGGCCTGCGCGTGGTGGTGCTCGAGGCCGGGGCCTTCGTGCCGCCGCACGCGATGACCCAGCGCGAGGAGGAGATGATCCCCGCGCTGCTGTGGGATCACGGCGGCCGGACGACGCGCGATCGCGCCGTCGCGATCCACCAGGGCCGCGCGCTCGGCGGCTCGACCGTCCACAACCTCTCGCTCACCAAGCGCATCCCGGAAGGGATCTTGTCGGGTTGGAGGCGCGACCGCGGGCTCGCGCACCTCCCGCTCGCGCGCTGGCGGGCGCTCTACGACGAGGTCGAGGCGCTCCTCGAAGTGAGCCTCGTCCCCGAGGCGCGGTGGAACCGGCACAACCGGATCCTCGCCGAGGGCACGCGCGCGCTCGGCAGGGCGGGCGGAGGGCTCGCGCACAACCGCACCGGCTGCGTCGCGAGCGGGTTCTGCGAGCTCGGCTGCGCCTACGACGCGAAGAACAACGCGGCCAAGGTGCTCCTCCCGCGCGCGATCCGCGCGGGCGCGACCGTCCTCACCGGCGCGCAGGCGGTGCGCGTCGTCCACCGCGGCGGGCGCGTCCGCGGCGTCGACGCGGTGGCGCTCGCCGCGCGCACCCGCGAGCCGCGCGGCGCGATCGAGGTCCGGGCCCCGCGGGTCGCGCTCGCGGCGTCGGCGACGGGCACCGCCGCGCTGCTCCTGCGCTCGGAGGTCCCCGATCCGGGCGGCGAGACCGGCCGCGGCCTTCGGGTGCACCCGGCGCTCGTCGCCGCCGCGGAGATGACCGACGAGGTGCGCGCGTGGGAGGGCATCCCGCAGACCTACGAGTGCACCGAGCACCTCACGTTGACGGGAGACGATGGCGATGTGCCGCCGCGCTCGCGGATCTGGATCGTCCCCGCGTTCGCGCACCCGGTCGGGACCGCCACGATGCTCCCCGGGCTCGGCGCCGAGCATCGCCGCCTCCTGCGGCTCTACCCGCGGCTCGCGGTGCTCACCGCGATGCTCCACGACCTCTCGGCCGGCGAGGTGCGCCCCGACGGGGACCTCGGCCTGTCGATCCACTACTGGCCCGACCAGCGCGATCGCGTGGAGCTCCTGCGCGGGCTCGAGGCGTGCGCGCAGCTCCTCTTCGCGGCGGGGGCGCGGCGCGTGTTCCTGCCGACCGATCCCGTGGTCGAGCTCGGACCGTCCGATCCGTGGCGCGCGCCGGCGCTCGAGCGCGGCGCGATGCCGGTGACCGCGGTGCACCCGATGGCGACGGTCCCGATGGGCGACGACCCGCGGATCGCGGCGGTCGGGAGCGACGGCGCGCACCACCACGTCGCGGGCCTCTTCGTCGCCGACGGGTCGCTCTTCCCGACCTCCATCGGCGTCCCGCCGCAGCTCTCGATCTACGCGATGGGGCTCCACGTCGGCCGCGCGATCGTGACCTCGCAGCCGGCGTGAGGCTCAGGGCTGCGCGAAGTCGAGCGAGTCGAGCCGGACCCGTTCGAGCCACGACGGGCTCCGCCCCGAGTCCTGCCGGTAAGCCACGTGCTCCGCGGTGACGTAGGCCGCCTCCCCCGGGCCCGACACCTCGGGGTCCGGGTCCCTAGCGACCTCGGCGCGCGCGCCGTCCGACAGACGGAAGACCCGGAGCCGCCGCGTGCCATCGCTCGGCTCGACCTCCACCAACGCGACGTGCCCGCCGCCGATCGTCGCGCTCGGGTGCGGATCGTTCGACGCGAGGGCGGCGATCCGCCGTGGGATCACATCCGCGGCGCGCGTCGCGTACGGCGACGCCCACAGCTCGAGCCGCGTGTACTCCACGCTCGTGACGCGTCCGTAGGCCTGGATCCACGCGAGGTCGCGGCCGTCGGTGAGCGGCGTAGTCGCGTCGGCGTCGAGCGGATCGACGAGCACCGCGCCCGTCTCCGTGTCCGTCGCCGCGCCCAGGTGATACTGGTCATCCGAGGAGACCTCGTAGAACACCGTGTCCCCGGCCAGTGCGCCGAGCTCGAGGCGCTCGCGGGAGCCGGCCTCGGCGAGGATCCGGGGGTCCCCGGTCCACGGGATCTCGATGAGCCGGCGCCGGCCCGCTGCCTCCACCACCATCCGCGATCCGTCGGCCAGGATCCGGCCCACTCTGGTGAGGTCGAGGACCCGGCCGTGGTTGGTCACGGGCCCGCCCGCGAGCGCGCCGCTCACGATCCAGTCGAGCGTGACCTCGATCTCGTCGCCCATCTGCACCACGAGCCCGAAGCGCTCGTCCGAGAGGGCGAGCCACCGCGGGAAGCACGGCAAGATCTCCGCGCGCGCGCCGACGCGCGCCGAGCCGTCCTCTTGGGCCGCCCAGACCTCGAGGAGCCCCCGGCCGCGCGTGAACACGAACGAGGGCGGGGCCACCGCGCCCGGAACCGGGTTGAAGCCCCCGACCTCCCACGTCGGGATCAGGCGTTCGCACCCGGGTCGACCCGGGCAGGGCTCGCGCCGGAAGGGCTCGAGCATGGTCGGGTCGCGCGTGTACTCGACGACGCATCCGTCCGGGAGGTCCGGGATCCGGCTCCAACCGCCCTCGGGCCCGGCGTCGCGCACCGCGGCGTCGCGCACCGCGGCGTCGTGTCCCGCATCCCAGCCGGCGTCGTGACCCGCGTCGAGGCCGGCGTCGACGCCCGCTTCGAGCGACGCGTCGCCGCCCGCGTCGGGAGGAGCCTGGTGGCTGCAGGCGCAGAGGAACAGCAGGGCGAAGGCGCTCCGACCCCGGAGCACCGTCCAGAAGATCGCAAGTCGTGTTGCCCGCGCGCCGAAGCGGCGCGATGCGTGGCGGCGCGTCACGGGACGACGAAGCTCAGGGAGTCGAGGTCGATGAGCCAGATCGCGACGTCCGTCGGCGGGGATCCGCCGAGCGTGACGGGGATCGCGATGCGCTCCGGCGTGATGTACGCGGCGCCGATGCGGAAGCCGACGAAGGCCGACGTGATGTCGGCCCTCGCGCCGTCGGCCAGACGGACCACCCGCACGACCTCCTGGCGAGTGCCCGCGTCGTACTCGACGATCGCCACGTGGCCCGCGCCGAGCGTCACCGGAGGATTCGAGGCGGTCGACGCCAGCGTGGCGACGCGCCGCGGGACGAGGTCCTCAGCGCGCTCCGCGTAGGGCGAGGCCCAGAGCTCGAGCCGCTCGAACTCGTAGTGCTCGATGCGGCCGTAGGCCTGGATCCAGGCGAGGTCGGTCCCGTCGGCCATCACGCGGATCGCCTCCGCGTCGGGCGGATCGACGAGCACTCGCCCGCGCTCGCCTGCCGTCGCGGCGCGGATGTGGTGGCGAGCACCGTACACGTTGTAGAAGACGGTCTCGTTCACGACGGCGGCGACGTAGGTCTGACCGCCGTCTGTGCCGTCGGCGATCATCCGGGCGTCACCCTCGAAAGGGACATCGACAATTGTGTGGAGCGGCGCAGATTCGACGGCGAGACGGGCCGACCCGACCCGGACGTCGTCGAAGACGCTGCTTCCCGAGACGAGGTCGCTCAGCCGGCCGTAGTTCGCGACGGTGGCGAATGACAGGGGACCACCAAACACCCACGCGTGATTGAAGTCGGCCTCGGGCTCTCGGATGCTGAAGCCGAACGCGACGGTCGACGCGCCAAATGGCGCGGGATAGCAGTGATCGAGGTCGCCGCGCACGCCCACGCGCGCCGTGCCGTCCTCGGTGACGAGCCACTTCTCCCAGTGCCCGAGCGGTCCGTCGCGCGAGAAGAAGAACGCGGGCGGATCGGCGTTCATCACGCCACCATCGACGCGCATCTCCACGCGCCCCCACTCCCAGCTCGGGGCGATCCGCTCGCAGCCGGCGCGATCACCGCAGGGACCGCGCTCGAACGGCTCGAGCTCGGTCGGCTCCGTGGTGTACTCGACCACGCAGCCGTCGGGCAGGCCCGGCAGGAGCCGCCACGCGCTCGGCGGTCCTGCGTCGTCGCCCGCGGCGTCGCGCCCCGCGTCCTGCAGCCCCGCGTCACGCCCCGCGTCGTGACCCCCGTCGCGCCCCCCGTCGGAGGACGCGTCGACCCCCGCGTCGGGCGCGGGCTCGCCGCTGCACGCGAGCGCGACGATCGCGACGAGCGCTCCACTGCCCCGCGACATCACAGGACAGACCGCAAGTCGTCTTGCCGACACGGCGCGAAGTCCGGCGCCCGCACGGCGACCGGCGCCCACGTCCGCGCGCCCCGGGACAGGAACGGGATCGAGAGCCCTCGCACCGAGCTCACCGGCGCGCCGAGCGGCACTCCGCGCAGCCGATGCCAGCCGCTGAGCGCCAGCTCGCCGTGGCTCGCGGCGAGCGCGAACACCCACGTGCGCTCCGAGCGCTCGTGCGTGGCCACGAGCGCGTAGCGCCCATCCGCGAGGCCGACCAGGTGGTAGCGATCGAACGCCGCGGACCGCGGGAACCGCGCCAGCTCACGCGACTCCCCGTTCGCGAGGTCGACCACCAGGAACCGCGCGAAGCGCGCTCCCCGGCCACGCGACTCGACGTGCTCGTCGAGCACGAGCGCCTCCATCCGCGTGACGTGCATCGCCGCCGCGAGCACCGGGCCCGGCCGAGGGCCCTCGATCGGGATCGCGCGGATCCGGCCGGTGTCGAGGTCCGTGAACGTGACGTGATCGCTCCCCTCGCCCTCGCCGCCGACCGCGGCGAGCCGGTGCGCGTTCGCGAGCAGGAACACCGCGCCCGCGCGCGCCCGCGGGGCGTCCATGCGGCAGCCGTCCGAGGCCTGCTGCGGGAACGCGACGTCGGCGACCTGGATCTCGTTCGGGTTGGGGGGCGGCGGCAACGGATCGCCCTTCTCCTCGACGAGCCCCAGGGTGCCCGCGTCGGTGACCGCGAGCTGCGCGATCACCTGGGCCTGCGCGTCGAGGCCGACGCCGAGCACCGCGCCGCGGCCGAGGTGCTCCTTCAGCTCGCGGGGGAGCACCCACGCGAGCTCGAGCTCTGTCAACGCGACGTGCGCGCCGAGCGTGAGCTGGTCGTTGATCGGCACGTCCGCGCCCTCGGCGCGCGCGACCCACCGGGCCGCGCACCCGCTCGGACCGCACGCGCGGTGCGCGAGCCAGAGATCGGGGAACGCGTCGGCGCAGAACCAGCAGATCTCGGGGAACGGGATGACGAAGGGGAAGTAGGGATCGAAGTCGGGCTCGCGGCCCGAGCTGAACGTGCGCAGCACGGTCTCGCCCGACCAGTAGTGGCTCGCCTCGTCGCTGCCCGCGCCGAGGGAGTCGAGCAGCTCGCCGCTCGGGGCGGTCCCGCCGGCGCCCGCGCACGGGGGCACGTCGCAGCGCTCGTAGCGGACCGAGTGCGCCCAGCCGACGGCGCGCACGAGCGACTCGCTCGAGAACGGGTTCACGCGGTCGGTGAGGTACGGCGAGGGTCGCGCCCCGCTCGGATCGCACACGCCGAGCTCGTCGCATGTTCCGGCGCAGCTCGGATCGCAGCTCGTGAGATCGGCGATGAGCGCGGAGTGCTCGCGCGACGCGTCGCCCGCGAAGTCCCACCGGCCCCGGAGTCCGATTGGGAGCGTCTCCTCGGCCAGCGGCGCGAGGAGCTCCCCGGGTCGGCACGCCGGCATCAGCGGAAGGCCGGTCGCGTAGCGGCGCGGCGCGGCGCGGTAGGCGATGATCGCCTCGTCGCCGCGGGGGGCGAGGAAGGGACGCGGGCGCTCGAAGTCGATCGTCATCGAGCGCCACGTTCGGCTGCGGGGCTCGGGGTGAACCGTGTATGCGTCGTGGTCGCGGACACACCCGAACCGGTCTGCGCAACGATCTCGATCAGCTTCCGAGCCGAGCCGCACCCCGTCGCACGGACACCACCGCATCCCGGTCCGGACGAGCCCGGTGCCCGCGCCCGTCGGTTCGTGCCGCCGCACGCTGCACATGCGACGCAGCCGCACGTCGACCTCCTCGAGGTGCGTCACGAAGCCCGTGCCCTCGACGAGATCGTTGCTCACCTCGCTCGTGAACCCGCGCGCGTCGGTGCTCGAGGTCGTGACCGGCTCGACGTTCGCGCACGGCGTCGGCGCGCACGCGACGCCCATGGGCAGGCCGTTCAGCGGGTGCGGCTGCGGGACGTCCGCGTTGCAGAGCTCCTGCGCGGGGTCCCAGGTGAACGGGCAGTCGTCGAGCGAGTCGATGATCCCGTCGTAGTCGCTGTCCTGACAGACGTCGCCCACGCCGTCCATGTCGCCGTCGGCCTGATCGTCGTTCGGCGTCGCGGGGCAGTTGTCGCACCACGCGGGGAGGGCGTCGCCGTCGATGTTCCTGTCCACGTGACGTGCGAATGCACAGGCGGCGCCGATCAGCTCGCCGTCGACGACCGAGCGATCGCCGGCGGAGTGATCACCCGCCGCGACGCACGTCGCCTGCTCGGGATCCCAGACCGCCGGGCAGACGTCGCAGGCATCGCCGACGAGATCTCCGTCGGCGTCGCGCTGCGTCGGGTTGGCGAAGTCGCGGGGCGTCGCGTGCCCGAGGGGCGGCGCGCAGTTGTCGTCGTGGGTCGCGAGCCAGCAGCGCCCCGCGACCGGCGGCACCGCGTCGACGCACCCGTCGCTCCCCGGCGCGCCGCGGACGACCTCGCGGTATTCGGCGAGGCCGTCGGCGTCTGCGTCGACGTAGCCCGGGCGCGCGCCGTACGCCGAGCCCCGCGGGAGGCCGTCGCCGTCCGGGTCGAAGAACGCACGGAGCGCAGGCGCCGTCTGTGGGGTGAGCGGCGCGTCCCAGTTGCGATCGGTGAGCGGGTTGAGCTCGTCGATGGACATCGCATAGACCCGTCGCGAGGCGCCCGTGCCGAGCATCCACGGCGCGCCGACGTCGAGATGCGCAGCGCCGCGCTCGTCGTGCCAATTCTCTTCGAGCTCCAGCAGCGCGGTGTGGACGCGGAGCTCGCCGCCATCGGCGGTGAAGCGCCAAGCGCGCGGCTCTCGGCTCGCGGGATCGCTGGGATCTGCGAGCGCTGGAAGGGTGTGAAGCGGCGTGGAGTCGAACGCGACGTGGCGCCCCCCATGATCCCCGCCGATCGAGTTCGTGTAACCGCCCGCCACACCGTAGCCGGCGACATCTCCGGACACAGGCCCCGCCCGATCGAGCCAGGCCGGGTCGTCACCTCCGTCGGGGTAGGCGAGCGCGAGCGGGATCGGGGCAACGCTCGCCTCCGGCACGCGCTCCGAGAGCACGTAGAAGAAGGTCCCGGCGACGACGTCGTCGTCCTCGGCGAGCGGAGCCGGGCACAGCTCGAGGTATTGCCGGTACGTGGCCGATGGGCTCCAGCCGTACGGCACGAGCGTGACCCCGTGCGCGGGGTCCGAGTACGGCGTGTCCCAGAGCGCCTCGGGAGGCGAGTAGACCCGACGGTAGGGCCCGACGAGCGGAGGCGGGGTCGTCCCGAGCGACGGATCCTCGACGTAGACGTGCCGGCAGCACGGGGCGAGGCCGCTGCGCCGGAGCTCGAAGCAGCCCACCGCGTGCGCGAGCAGATCGGGGCCGAGCGTCACGTCCACGGCCGTCCCGAGCTCCCACGCGGTCGCGTTCGTGCGGGCTGCAGCAACGTCGGCCGCGGCCCCCTGAGTCCTCGTCCGCGTCCCGAGCTCGATCGGGTGGCTCTGCTCGATCGCTCGATCGCGCGGACCCATCGCGATGCCCGGCGCGACGAGCGTCATGTTGGCCGTGCAGCGGGTGATGCACACGCCCCAGCCGATGTCGGCGCAGCCCAAGCTGGGCACGCTCTGCGGCACGCACAGCACAGCGTCCCACTCGGGCTCCGCGGCCACGCGCCCACCGGACACGGCAACGCGGTGCTCAGCCACTGCGTCCGGCTCGCAGGCCGCGAGCGCCACAGCGTCAGCGCGATGGCGGCAGTGCCCCCCCCCTTCGTCGTCTTCGCCTCGGTCATGCCCCCTCCGGACGCGAACGTCACTCGGTGAGCATCGACCCGATCGCCGCGCCGGGCAACTCGGGTGCGCGGATGCGAGGCCCGCGCGACGCCAGGAGCGATCCGGCCTCAGGCGTCCGCGGCGCGCCCGCGCGCCAGCGCGCTCGCGTCGATGAGCGCGTCGGGCCGGGGCTTGGGCGCCGCGTCGAGGAAGCAGCCGTACTGCTGCCGCTCGTCGAGCCGGCAGGACCACACGAGCTGGCCCTCGTGCACCGTGATGTCGGGGCAGCCGTCGCACATGTTGGCCTCGCCGTCGGCCATCATGTCGATCGGCTGGATGACGAGGATCGACTGGAAGTGCGCCTCGGGCAGCGCGAGCGGCCGCGCCAGCGCGCTCTTCGCGTACTTCTTCGCGGCCGCGCGCGTCCCCGGGTCGAGCATCGAGAAGCCCGCCATGATCGAGCGCCCGCGGCTCAGGAGCTCGGGGCTCACGTAGGCGAGGTAGGAGCCGCGCGCCGCGTGGTGGACGTTCTGCACGAGCTCCATGTAGCGCGGGCCGACGTAGCCGTAGACCTCGTCGCGGTTCACGAGCCGCCCCGCGAGGAGCCACTTCATGGTCTTCGGATCGCGGGTCCCGCCGAGGTAGGCGCACGGCTCGTAGCTCGGGTCCGCGGAGCGGATCGCGTCGACGACCTCCTGCGCGACGATCGGCGCCGGGTTCTCGTCCATGTCCTTGTAGACGAGCTCGGACTTCGCCTCGACCTTCTCCCCGTGCGCGTAGAAGTCGAAGTCGTCGGTGCGCAGCGTGCGATAGAGGATGAAGACCATCGTGTGCACGAGCTCGGCGTGATCCTGCGCCCAGCGCACGAGCATCGGCACGTCCTTCAGGGTGTGCCGGAAGATCGTCGCGTTGAACGCGACCGAGAGCCCGCCCTCGTCCGCGACCATGCGCGCGAGCCGATAGCGGAGCGCGTTGAGCTCGAATTCGGTCTTGTTCTTCCAGTGCGGCCGCACCTGGCTCGAGTCCACGTGGAACGTGAAGCCGTAGAGCCCCGCGTCCTTGAGCTTCGCGAGGAGCTCGCGGGTCAGGGCGAGCCCGTTGGTGTTGAGGACCGGCTTCTTGCCGTACTCGTGCCGGATCATCCGCACCGTCTCGACGATGTGCGGGTAGACCAGCGGGTCGCCACCGGCGATCGAGATCGAGTCGACGTTGCGATTCGCGACGAAGACGTCGAGGTCGGCGCGCACCTGCTCGAGCGACTTGTCGCTCTTGGGGTCGTTGCGGGAGTAGCACCCCTCGCAGTACAAATTGCAGCGCTTCGTCGGCTCGAGCCACGCCAGGACGTTGTCGTTCAACGACCACGGGAGGCGGTAGATCGACTGGGGATCGAGGGCCTTGGTGGGGTGAATCACGGGTCGGCAGAGTGACGATCCGCGGACGTCGATCAGTTGAGCACGGTCAACTCGAGATCCGTCAGCACGTCGCGACCCGGCCGAGCATGCGGTCGTTGTAACGGGCCTCACCCATCGCCTCGACCTCCGCGATCTGCGCCTCGAGCGCGGTCACGTAGCTCCGCGACTGCGCCGCGTAGTTCGCGTTCATCACGGCCTGCCCGATCACGGCCTGCAGCGCGCCCGGGTTCTCGACGAGGGCCGTGGCGAACGCCCGCCAGAAGTGGGGCGCCGTCTCTCGATCCGCGGTCATGCGCTGGGCGATCCGCACGAACGTCCCCGCGAGCTGGAGGAGCTTCTTTGGGGGCGGGACGAACTTGTACTGGGTGCGGAGCTGCTGCGTGATGCGGGCCACCCGCGCGTAGTGCCGGTCCGGCTCGTAGAGCGCGCTCAGCACGTTCGCGAGGTCGCGCATCACCTCCGCGCGCGGCCGCGCGGTCACGAAGTTGAGCCCGGTCGTCGCCGTGTCGGTGCGGTGCTCGTCCTCCATGTGGAACGCCGAGAACAGCCGCCCCTCGGACTTGAGGCGCCGCGACAGGCCGGTGTTGGGGAGGGCGTGGAGTGGGAGGACCAGGGTCGGGAACGCGCCCGTGCGCTGCACCATGTCGAGCATCCGCTCGGCCGCGTCGGCGCGCTCCCCGTCGAAGCCGAGGATGAGCCCCGTGTTCACGATCATCCCGTAGGAGTTGACGACGCGGACGGCCTCCTCCGGGGCCATCGCGATGTTCTGGCCCTTCTTCGTCTTGGCGAGCGCCTGCTCGTCGCCGCTCTCGATGCCCATGAAGACGTAGCGGAAGTCGTTCTCGCGCATCAGCTCCAGCAGCCGCGGCTGCCGCGCGAGGTTCATCGTGGCCTCGGTGCTGTAGAAGAACGGATGCCCGTGCGCGCGGTTCCACGCGGCCATCGCCTCGAGCACGCGCTCGGTCTTGCCGATGTCGCCGATGAGGTTGTCGTAGCCGAGGTCGAGCATCCCGCGGTACCCGAGGTCGAAGATCCGCTGGTGCTCGGCGACGACCCGCTCGGCCGACTTGCTGCGCGGCTTGCGCCCG
>JAYRVK010000353.1:0-2485 GCA_041918555.1 Sandaracinaceae bacterium | reverse complement strand
TCCTGCTCACGCGGATCCTGCGCGGACGGGTGCCCGCGATGGCGGTGCCGCCGTTCGCGCGCAACCTCCCCGAGCTCGGCGTCCCGATCGTGCTCGTGACCGAGACGCAGAGCTACGCGAGCGAGGACATGCGGCGCTACGGGGGCGATCGGCTGATGCAGAAGCCGGTCGAGATCCACAAGCTGACGCTCGCGCTCGCGGAGTGGCACCTCGCGCGGGGGTAGCTAGCGCAGGTGGACCCAGGCCATCGCGACGCCCGCCCCGATCGCGAACGCGAGCAGGGTCAGCGCGGCCACGCGGACGACCCACCCGAGGAGGGGCGGACTCTCCGGCTCGCGCGGCGTCGGCGCGGTCGCCACGTGCCGCTGCGCCTCGGGTCCGCGCGCGGGGGGGGGCGTGGACGCGAACGCGGACGCCGAGGCGGGCACGGGCGCGGGCGCGGGTAGGGGCACGGGCGCGGGCACGGGCGCGGGCGCGGGCGCGGGCGCGGGCGCGCGGGCGGGGGCACGGGAGGTCCCAGGGATCGGGATCGGGGGGCGATCCGGGTCCGTCTGCGGCGCGCGCGCCTCGGCGCGCATGCTCTTGAGGAACTGCTGCAGCTCCTCACCGCCCGCCTCCATCGTGCGGTCCTCTTCCTCCACCGAGGCGTAGTCGGGCATCTCGTCGGAGTCGAAGGGCGAGGCCTGACGCACCGTCGGTCGCACGTCGGGCGGCGCCGCGATCGGCCGGCCCATCGTGACGTCCTCGGGCCGGGCGGGCGGGAGCGGGACGTCCTCGTCGGTCATCGCGTGCTGCTCGGGCAGCGTGAGCACCTTCGAGCGCTCGACGGGGCTCATCGCGCGCGCCGCGCCCTCGCTCTCGCCCGGCAGCGGACGCACCTCGCCCGAGCTCGAGCCCTCGCCGAGCGCGGCGGCGAGCGGCGCGGGGATCTTCGCGAAGCTCCGCTCGAGCTCGTCGCCGAGGAACACGCGCAGGAGCTCGGCGACGTGCGCGGGCCCGACGGTGCCGGGGCGCACCGCGCCCGCGAGCAGCGCCTGGAACGCGCGCGCGGTGGGAGGGCGTCGATCGCGCGCGGTCTGCAGGCCGGCGAGCACCGCCGCGTCGATGCGCGGGTCGATGCCCTTGGCTCGCTCGCTCGGAGGCACGACGTCGGGCGCGCGCACCTTCTTGATGAGCTCGAGCTCGCTCTTGCCCTCGATGAAGCGCCGCATCGTGAGCATCTCCCAGAGCACCACCGCGAGCGCGTAGACGTCGACCCGCCGGTCGAGCGCCTCGCCCCGCGCCTGCTCGGGGGCCATGTAACGAACCTTGCCCTTGATCACCCCCGCCTCGGTGCGGTCGGCGCGCCCGGCGGCCTTGGCGATCCCGAAGTCGAGGAGCTTCGCGTGGCCGTCCACGGAGAGCAAGATGTTTTGCGGGCTCACGTCGCGGTGGATCACGTTGAGGAGCTCGCCGTCCTCGCCGGTCATCTCGTGCGCGGCGTGCAGCCCGGCCGCCACCTCGGCCGCGATCCACACGGCGATCTCGGGGCGCATGCGGCGGCCCTGCTGCCCCAGCTCGCGCAGGAGGTGCGCGAGCGAGCAGCCGTGGACGTACTCCATCACCAGGTAGTAGCGATCGTCCTTCTCGCCGAGCTCCTCGACCCGCACGACGTTCGGGTGCCGGATGCGCACCGAGATGAGCGCCTCGTCGATGAACATCCGCACGAACTGCCAGTCGTCGGAGTACAGCTCGTGGATGACCTTGATCGCCACGGGCGGCGCGTCCGTCGGCGCGTCGCGCCGCTGGCCGAGGTAGAGGGTCGCCATCCCGCCCTGGCTGAGCCGCGAAACGAGCTGGTAGTCCCCGAGCGTGTCGCCGACGTCGAACACCGAGCCGCGCGATTCTATCCGCTGCACGGCGCTCCCGCCCAGAGGTAGGCTCGCGCGCATGTCGAGAGCGGACGTGGCCGAGGCGATCCTCGCGCGGATGGGGATCGCCGGCGTGGGAGACGGCGTGCGGGACGAGGACGGCTGGCGCCCCGGGGGCGGCCCGCCGATCGTGAGCGTCGAGCCGACGGGCGCGCACGAGCTCGGGCGCATCGGGTCCTGTGATCGCGGCGACTACGACGTCGTGGTGGTGGGCGCGAGCGATCGCTTCCACGAGTGGCGGACGCGGCCGGCGCCGGTGCGCGGCGAGCTCGTGCGGGCGCTCGGCGCGCAGCTGCGCGAGCACAAGCAGGCGCTCGGCGAGCTCGTGTCGCTCGAGATGGGGAAGATCAAGAGCGAGGGCCTCGGCGAGGTCCAGGAGATGATCGACATCTGCGACTTCGCGATCGGCCTCTCGCGCCAGCTCTACGGGCTCACCATCGCGTCCGAGCGCGCGCGCCACCGGATGATGGAGCAGTGGCACCCGCTCGGTCCGATCGGGATCGTGACCGCGTTCAACTTCCCCGTCGCGGTGTGGGCCTGGAACGCGACGATCGCCGCGGTGTGCGGCGACACGT
>JAYRVK010000352.1:0-2636 GCA_041918555.1 Sandaracinaceae bacterium | reverse complement strand
GAGGACGGACCCGCGAACGAGCGCGGGGCCGAAAGGAGCTCCGATGACGAACCCGAATCCGTTCACCTTCCGCCTGTACGGGGTGTCGCTCGAGGCCGTGCGCACGGTGGCGCCGCGCATCGAGGAGATCGCACGGCATGACGCCGACCTGGCCAAGCAGGCGCGCCGGGCGCTGACGAGCATGCACCTGAACTTGGCCGAGTCCATCGACGCGCAGGGCGGGAACCGCGTGCTGCGGATGCGCACGTCGCTCGGTTCGACGAACGAGGTGATCGCGTGCCTCGACGTCGGGGTGGCGCTCGGCTACCTGGTGCGCGACGAGCGGGCGATGGACACGCTCACGAGGGTGCGCGCGACGCTCTTGAAGCTCGTGATGAAGAAGCGCTGAGCGACGTGTCTCCGGCGCGCGGCGACTTCACCCGGTCGTCGTGCGTCGAGCACGAGGACGAGCACGAGCACGCGCACACGCGTGCTCAGATCCCGAACGGCGGGATCGCGAGGATCGGCAGCGACGAGCGGTCGAGCTCGGTGCCGACGGACACGAAGGTGACCCCCGCGCGCAGCCGCGTGTCGTCGAAGCCCGGCGTCTGCACGTTGAAGCCGATCGGCGAGCTCGCGATCACGCCGTCGGACAGGTCCGCCTCGCCGGTCTCCGCGAGCTGGAGCGCGGCGGTCGGCGCGCCCTCGAAGCGGAACGCCGTCACCGTCGCCGCGCCGCCGCCGAGCACCACCACGTCGTAGGCCGCGCCGCGCGTCCCGCAGCGGCCGTCGGTCGCACAGTCCATCCGCCGGCCGCCCGCGATCTCGAGCGTGTCCGCGGTGAGCGCCGCGTCCGCGATCAGGATCCCGGCGCCGCGCAGGCCGCGGAAGCTGCCGCGCGTCAGCGCGACCGTCGCGCCGTCGACGGCCTGGAGCCCGTAGCCGAACTCTCCGGCCCCGGTGCCGAAGGTCTCGCCGATGCGCACGTCCTCCGCGTCGAGCGCGCTGTCCGCGTCGGTCAGCGAGATCGCGACGTCGCGGTTCCCATCGAACGCGGCGCGCCGCACGGTCGCGATCGAGCCGCTCTGGAGCTCGAGGCCGCGGCCGTAGATCTCGCCGGCCTCGACCGCTCGCGTCCCGCGCACCGTGACGTCGGTGAGCGTGAGCGTGCCGCCCTCGACGCCGAAGATCCCGAGGAAGCGGTTCCCGATCGAGGCCGCGCGCGTGAGCTCGAGGGTCCCGCCGGTCTGCGCGACGATCCCCATGCCCCAGCGGTCGGCCTCGGGCCGCGCGGCGAGCTGGGTGTCGCGCACGATCGCGTCGGTCATCGCGAGCCGGCTGTCCGTCTCGAGCACGATCGCGCCCGCGTGGTGCGCGCGCTCGACGAGCACCCGCGCGGCGTCGATCTCCCCGCCCGCGCGTGACAGGAGGCCCGCGCCGAAGTCGGTGAAGAGGCCCTGCGCGACGTCCCGCGCGACGACGCGATCGGCCGTCACCCGCGCCTCGAGCAGCGCCGCCACGCCGGCCTCGAGCACGCGGTCGATCGAGACGCGCGTGAGCTCCGCGGTCGCGAGGTCCGTCGCGAGGACGCCGACGCCGCGGAACCCCATCGGCCCGGGCGCGACGTCGCGCACCGCCACGTCGGTGAGCGCGAGGCGGCTCCCGGCACCCTCGACGTAGGCGCCGTGCTGGACGACCCCCTCGATCACCCCGCGCGTCCACGTCAGCTGCGCGCCGCGGCGGACGTACGCGCCCTCGCCGAGATCGAAGTCGGCGTACATCCGGATGTTCCGGACGACCACGTCCTCGGCGACGAGGGACCCGCCCTCGTCGGCGATCATCCCCCAGCCCTCGGCGCCGTCGATCACGACGCCGCGCACCGTCACGCTCCCGCCCGCGCCGACGAAGACGCCGGGGCGCTCACCCTCGAGGCGCAGGCCCTCGATCTCGCCGCGCTCGCTCGCGAACACCGAGATCACCCCGAAGTCGGCGCTCTCCGACGCGCTCGCGAGGACCGTCTCCGCCGGGCACGCGCCGACGAGCCGCACGTCCGATGGCAAGTCGACTTGCACGACCTCGAAGCGCCCGCGCGCGAGCGCGATGGTGCTCCCCGGAGTCGCCGCGGCGAGGGCCTGATCGAGGGTCCCGAACGGGTCGGCGAGCGTGCCGGTCCCCGTGGGCGTGCCGAGCGGCCGCACGTAGAGCACGCCGCTCGCCGGGAGGTCGCCCGCGAACTCCCCCTCGCACGGGTCGCCCGGCGCGCGGCACGCGGGCTCGCCCGGGAAGTGCGCCTCCGCGCCCGTGCACGCGAGGATGCCGCCGGCGGGCCACGGGTCGCAGTACGCGAGGCCGTCGACCTCGGATGCGCGCCAGCCGTCGGTGCACCCGCCGAGGTCCGGCGGCGCGGGCGAAGTGGCGACGGACGGCGGGCCCGCGTCGTGCGGTCCCGCGTCGGGCTGGCTAGCGTCGGCGGGGTCCCCCCCGTCGGCGCGGGCGCCGCCGTCCGTCTCCGAGGAGCCGTCGCACGCGGTGAGCACCGCGAGCGCGAGCGTGAGTGCTAGGCGTCGTGACGCCATCGAGGTTCAGCATGCCAGAGGCCTCGCGATGAAGCCGCCGAAACGGGGCTGAAATGCCCTCAGCCGCGATCGATGCCGATG
>JAYRVK010000351.1:0-2710 GCA_041918555.1 Sandaracinaceae bacterium | reverse complement strand
GTAGCGCGGGCGCCTCGAGCGCGTCCTCGTCGCCCGCTGCCACTCCTCGGCGGGCTCAGAGGTTGTCGGGGGGGGCGGGTCACCCGACGATCGGACGAGGACGCGCTCGAGGGGCTCGGCGCGACCTCACGGACCGCGGCGAGGTCGCGGCCCATGTCGCGGGTCCTCCTCGGCGCCCGACGCGGGCGCACTGGCCGCGCGAGCGCGAGGAGGACGGCGACGCGGATCGGGGCGCGTGATCAGCAGCAGGATGGGCGCCGGGAGGTTGCCATTCCGGGTGCCACGCTCCCTCCGGCCCGTTCCGTCGTTCCCGATTCCGTAGTGATTCCGAGCACTCCCGGGCCGATTCGAACGGCCGACCAACGGCTTAGGAAGCCGCTGCTCTCTCCACTGAGCTACGGGAGCAACGGGCGCGACACATAGCACGCTCACTCCGCGCGGGTCAGGTCCCACTCGTCCATCGTCTCGCCGGTCCGGGCGACGGCGCGCCCGCGCGCCCGGTCGCCCTCGATCGTCACCATCACGAGGTGCTGGCGAGCGTCGAACACCGCGACGTCGCGAGCCCAGGGGAGGGTGGTGTCCTGCGCGTAGTACGGGGCGCCCGCGCCGCCGCTCACGATCTGCCAGAGCGGGCGCGCCAGCCCCTCGTGGATCCGCGTGCGGCTGTAGTTGTGCTCGTCGCCGTGGAAGACGGCTTGCACGCTGCGATCGGCCAGGATCCCGAAGAAGCGATCCCGCTGGGCGAGCACCGCGGGGACCTCGCCGCGCCACCACATGCCGTCCTGGACGTGGCCGCCGTTCGGGTAGCCGGGCTCGTGGGTGAAGACGTAGAGGTGCGTCCGGCCGCGCGCGTGGGCGGCCTCGAGGTCGCGATCGAGCCACTCGAGCTGGCGCTCGTCGATCCAGCCCTCGCGCTGACCGCGCCCGGCGGCCGGGTGATCCTCGCGGCCTGCGTGAGACCTCCAGAAGTAATTCGAGTTGACGACCGCGAGGTGCGCGGGGCCGGCGTCGAAGGAGTACACGTTCTCGGCGAAGGGGGGCGCGCCCGGCAGGGGCTCGGGCGCGCCCTCGGGGTTGACGAAGCGCTCCGCGAAGATCGCCTCGGCGCTCGTCTCGCCGCTCACCGCGACCGCCCAGCCCGCGGTCCAGTACTCCATGAGCGCCTCGTGGTTGCCCATGGCCTCGTAGATCGGGATCGACGCGTGCACCGGCTCGCTCGCGCGCTGCCAGGCCTCGAGCTCGTACCGGAACGAGCCCGCGTGGGTGCGGTACCCGTCGACGAGGTCACCGGCGAACACGATGAAGCGGGCGCCCTCCTCGAGCGCGCGCAGCAGGAGATCCTCGAGCACCTCGCGGTTCGTGCCCGCGTACTGCGCGTCCGCGCCCCCGAGGCCGCTGCGCGAGTCGCTGAGCACCGCGAAGGTCAGGTGATCGAAGCGCTCGGGTACGGGCCACGTCGCGAACGTCGCGCTGCGGCTCTCGCCGACCTCGCCCCGCGCGTCGGCCACCAGCACCACGTACCGGTGCCGCGCGTCCGGGGCGAGGCCCTCCACGCGGAGCTCGTGGCGGCGCCCGCCGCGCGCGCTCCGCACGGTGTGCACCGCGCCGTCCTCGTCGCGCACGACCAGCGCCGCGAGCGTCTCGACGTCGGTCTCGACCGTGATCGTCGCGCCGTCCGCGCTCAGGAGATCGACGAACGGGCCGAGGCGCACCGTGGGGAGCTGGACGAGCCGCGAGGTCTCCGTGCATGGTCCGGCTTCGCAGCGGAACCCGACGCGGTCGTCGTGGACGCGCGCGGTCCCCTGCTCCGCGTCGAGCGCCTCGAGGCGCCACCGCACGACGCCGCGTCCGCGCGTCCGCGCTCCTCCGACGTCGTAGCGGACGTCGAGGAGGCGGCGCACGTCGAAGGCGATGGTGCGCTCCTCTCCCTCGATCCCCACCTCGCCCGCGCGCCGGCGCAGGCGGGCCGTGCCGAACGGATCCTCCGGGAGCTCGGTGCCGTAGTACACGCTCGCCCCGGACAGCGGACGCGTGGTGGAGAACCGCACGAAGAGTTGTCCGTCCTCGGCGAGCGTGGCGACCGGCTCGCGCCGGAAGAACCGGGGATTCACGCGTGCGCGCTCGCCGACGGCGCCGGGCGGCGGCTCCTCGTCGAGGGCGAGGCGGTCCATCTCGTCGGGATCGACGAGGGGGCCGAGGGGGCGCTCGTCGACGAGCCATGCGCCGGGCGCCGCGAAGTCGGGCGGCGCGAGCCGGGCCTCCCGCGCGGCGGCCGCGAGCTCGGCCCGCGCGGCCTCCAGGGCGGCCTGCTCGAAGCGTGCGGGTCGCGCGAGGTCGTCGACGGGGCGTTCCTCGACGACGCGCGGTGGCGGCGTGGGCGCGGGCCGCGGCGCTGGCGTCGTTGGCTGACCGCAGCCGAGGGCAAACCACGCGATCATCGGGGCAAACCGCATCGCGCGACCGTACCCTCGCTGCGCGGCGCGTTGCACGCCCCGGGTGGTCCGTTCCATGTTGTGCGCGTCGTGCGCCGCCTCCTCCTCGTCACGCTGCTCCTCGCCGGTTGTCGCTCCGTCGACCTCTCCCCCAGCGATCGCTCGCCCTCCGGCGGCGTCCACGTCGTGCGCCCGATGGGCGGCGGCGTCGACGCGGGCGGTGGAGGCGGGCTCGACGCGGCGGTCGTGCCGATGCCGAGCGTCTCCATCACCGCGCC
>JAYRVK010000350.1:0-8436 GCA_041918555.1 Sandaracinaceae bacterium | reverse complement strand
CTCCACGGGGCCGCGATCCGCGAGGGCCGCCACCGCGGGGGCGCGATCGGCCCCACCGACCCGTGCGAGCGCGGCGAGCGCCGCGGCCACCGTCGCGGGCTCCGCGTGGCGAAGCGCCCGCGCCAGCGCCGGCGTCGCGCGCTCGTCCCCGAGCGCCGCGAGCGCGCGGATCATCGCGAGGCGCGCGCCCCCGACGGAGCCGTGGAGGCGCGACACGAGCGGGTGGGTGGCCCGCGTGTCGCCGATGCGGCCGAGCGCGGTCGCGGCGCGCGGGCTCGTCAGCGGGACCGCGAGCACGCGGACGAGGTGCGGCACCGCGGGCGGACCGATGCGGACGAGCGCGAGCATCGCGTCGTCGCCCACGTCGGCCGCGGCGAGCCAGTCCACGAGGGCGCGGATCGCGCGCTCGCCGCCGAGCGCCCCCAGCGCCCGGAGGCCCGCGGCGCGGTCTTCGCGCGCGGACCAGACGGCGAGCCCCTCGACGATCGGTCGCACGGCCGCGCGATCGCCGCGGCGCGCGAGCGCCTCGAGGATCGCGTGCCGCACCCGCGGGTCTTCGTCCTCCGCGAGCCGCGCGAGGAGCGCGGCCACGCTCCGCGCGGGCTCGCCGTGGTGGCCGAGCCGCGCCGCCGCCGCGGCGCGCACGCGCGGATCGGCGGCCTCGAGCTCGGCGCGCGCACGCGGCCCGCTCAGCTCGCCGATCCACCCCGGCGGCTCGCGCGGCGGCGCGCGCTCCTCGCCCTCGACCTCCCGCTCGGCAGGGAAGATGCGACCCGGCTGCGCGCGCGCGGGCGCCGCGACGAGGAGCGCGAGGACGAGCGCGGAGCGCATGCGTCGCGAAGGCTACAACACGAAGCCCATCACGAACGCGAGCAGTCCGCCCATCAGGATCATCATCGCGCCGATGCCGCCGAAGAAGGCCGTCAGGTCGTCGGGCGGCGGCAGGACCATCGAGGCCTCGGTGCGGTGGCTGAGGCGCGGCGGGCCGGCGTCGTCGTCGACGGGCGCCCAGCGCCGCGCCTGTGCGCGGTAGGGCCCGTCGCCGGGCTCGCGCTCCGCGTCGAGCGCGACGAACGTCGCCACGAGGCTGACCTCTTCGCCTGCGCGCACGCGCCGCTCCGCGGTGAGCCCACCGTCGGCGGTCGCCGTCGCGCACTCGATGAGCGCGCGCGCCGGATCGACGAAGAGGCGCCCCGTGCCGTCGTCGAGATAGAACGGATGCGCGCACGCGCGGTGCTCGACCTCGCGCAGGATCGGGACGAGGCCCGTGCCGACGGAGCGGTACTCGGCGCGCTCGCAGTAGACGCAGTCGACGCCATCGACGGCGCTGCGCGAGGTCTCGATCGGCACGACGCGGCCGACGACGCGGAAGCGGCCCGGCTCGAGATCGACGATCGCAGAGGCCCGCACCGCCTCGACGACGCGGTCCGCGCCGCGCGCGCGGACGCGGCTCGCCACGAGCATCGCCACGCCCCCGAAGAGCGCGCATGCGACGACGATCCAAGGACTCCCACCCATCGGCGTCACTGATCTTCATACCAGTGACCCGAGCCGGCAACCGGGACGTTCTGATCAACACTCTCGACGTCAACCCATCGAACGAGGTAAATTCGGTAACGATGACGGGAAGGAGCGACACCCGTGCGCGAGGCGCGCATGGGTGACGGCAGCGCGGTGGACGCGGGACCCCCCCCGTCCGATCGTCCTGCGCGCCCCGAGCGGCGCTCGCAGAAGGGCCCGGATCCGCTCATCGGACGCGTCATCAACGATCGCTTCCGCATCGTGTCGCTCATCGCGCGCGGCGGCATGGGCAAGGTCTATCGCGCCGAGCAGGCGCCGCTCGGGCGCGAGGTCGCGCTCAAGGTCCTCAACCCGAACTACAGCGGCGACAGCGACCCCGAGTTCCACAAGCGCTTCTTCCTCGAGGCGTCGACGTGCTCGAAGCTCACGCACCCCAACACCGTCACGATCTTCGACTACGGCCGGACCGACGACGACATCTACTACATCGCGATGGAGCTGCTCGAGGGGCGCACGCTCCACCGGCTCCTGCGCGACGACGGCCCGATGAGCGCGCCGCGCGCGATGCACGTCGCGCGACAGGTGTGTCGATCGCTGCGCGAGGCACACGGGCTCGGCGTCATCCACCGCGACCTCAAGCCCGCGAACATCTACCTCGTCGCGCACGGCGACGAGCCGGACTTCGTGAAGGTCCTCGACTTCGGCCTCGTCAAGGATCTCGACGAGACCGGGGAGGATCTCACGCAGACCGGCCTGTTCATGGGCTCGCCGAAGTACATGTCCCCCGAGCAGATCCGCGGCGAGAAGGTCGACGCGCGCGCCGACGTCTACGCGCTCGGGGTCATCTGCTACGAGATGGTCACCGGCAAGGTCCCGTTCGACCGACCCAACTCGGTGAACATCCTCATGGCGCACGTCCACGAGGCGCCGCCTCCCCTCCGGGAGATCAACCCGGAGTGCGACGCGAACCCGTCGCTCGAGGCGATCATCATGAAGGCGCTCGCCAAGAACCCGGACGATCGCTTCCCGACGATGGACGAGATGCTCGTCGCGCTGAAGGAGATGGCGACGGACGCTGGCTTCTCGGTGACTCGGAGCACCGACCTCGGCGCGAGCGGGGAGATCGCGGCCGCGGGGATCACGGGCCAGTTCGGCGCGAGCGACGGCCAGCTGCCGGCCTACATCACCGGCGAAGGCGCCGCGGGCGGGCTGCAGAGCGCCCCGCCCCCGTCGTTCGTCGACGCGCAGCCGCAGAAGCCGAGCCGCCTGCCGCTCGTGTTCGCGTTCGTCGGCGCGCTCGCGCTCGGCGCGGCCGGACTGATCGCGCTGATCGCCAACACGGGCGACGACCCGGAGCCCCGGACGCCGGTGGTCGAGCTCCCGAGGACGACCCCCGACGACTCGACGCGGACGAACGTGGGCGTGACGCCGCCCGACGATCCGCCCGACGATCCGCCGGTGCAGACCGCGATGGTGTCGCTGCACTCGACGCCTCCGGGCGCGACGGTGCGGGTGAACGACGTCGAGATCGGCACGACGCCGGCCGACATCGAGTGGTCGGGCGCCGACGCCGAGCTGGGGCGCAGGGTCACCTTCCTCTTCCAGCTCGCGGGTCACCGCGACTACTCGGTGACGCGCGTCATCACGGGCAACCGCCTCCAGGTCGAGGCGACGCTCGAAGAGATCACCGCCGCCCCGCGCCCGACAGGGCGGCGGCGGCGCCAGGGTCGTCGTGGTGGCGACGAGCCGGTGGGCCCGGTCGAGGGTTACAAACTGGACCCCTACTGAGCCTCGAGCGGAACATTGGGATCGGGTTGGCACGGGAGGCAGGGTTGACAGCGAGAATCTGGACACGGGCTGCCGGGGTGGTGCTCGTGCTGGCGATGGGCTTGTCCTCCTCGATCGCGCACGCGGACGTGCGGACCGAGGCGCGGCGGCACTTCCGAGCCGGCATGGCGCTCATCGCGGAGGGTCAGGTCGAGGAAGGCGTCGCGGAGCTGCTCGAGGCGTTCGAGATCCTCCCGCACCCGAACGTCCTCTACAACATCGGGCGCGCGTACGCGGAGTCCGGGCGCTATCAGCAGGCGCTCGACTACTTCCAGCGCTACCTCGAGAGCGACCCGCCGGACCGCACCGAGGTGAACGGCTTCGTCGCGGCCGTGCAGGCGCGGATCGCCGCGCTCGAGGCGCGCACGCAGGAGACGCCGACCGAGCCGGTCGAGCCGAGCGAGCCGGTCGCCCCGGTCGAGAGCGCGCCGGTCGCGAGCGAGGAGGAGATCGCCGCGCTCGAGGACTCGGCCACGCAGATCGACGCCCTCGCCGAGTCGACCCAGAGCGACGCGCTCCGCCAGCGGGCGGCGACGTTGCGAGCGGTCGCGGCGGCGCTGCGCGAGCGCCGCTCGACGGCGGCGGTGGCGGTCACCGAGCCCACCGAGCCCACCGAGCCCACCGAGCCCACCGAGCCCACCGAGCCCACCGAGCCCAGCGCGACCGACGACGCCGCGGCCCTCGTCCTGGGCGAGCAGCGCGAAGGCGACACGTACGAGGAGACGGTCGTCTCGTCCTCGCGCGCCGCCCAGTCGCCCCTCGACGCGCCGAACGCGACGTCGAACGTCACCGAGCAGGACATCCGCCTCTCGGGCCTCGCCGCGAACTACGGCGAGACCCTGCGGCGCGTCCCCGGCCTCGACCTGATGGTGACGAGCCCGGGCAACACGCAGTTCTCCGTGCGCGGCCTCAACCAGCGCCTCAACAACCGCGCGATCGTGCTCGTCGACGGCCGGTCGATCTACCTCGACTTCGTCGGAGGTCAGATCTGGGATCTCCTCCCGCTCAATGCGGAAGACATCGAACGGATCGAGGTCATCCGCGGCCCCGCCTCGGCCCTCTACGGCGCGGACGCGTTCACCGGCGTCGTCAACATCCTCACGCGGGCGCCCGGCGAGGGTCGCTCCTACGTGAGCGCGGGTCTGGGGACCGGCGGGCAGCTCCGCCTCGCCGCGGGCGTCACCCAGCGCGTCGATCGCGTCCGCTTCCGCCTGTCGGGGGGCTACGACGCGTCGGATCAGTTCAGCCGCACGGTCGGCCGCGACCGAGTCGACACGCTGCCCTTCCAGACGAACCCCGACCAGGCCTACTCGCGCCTGATGTTCAATGGCGACGTCCAGGTCCGGCTCGCCGACGGCTACTCCATCCGAGCGGGCACGGCGATGGCGACCGGACAGACGACCTTCCAGGGTCTGAGCCGTCTGCGCGAGATCGCGATCGAGGACGCCCTGTTCTCGCAGACGTTCGTCCAGGTGAACACTGCGTTCGGTCTCTCCGGGCGTGCGTACTGGAATCGCTTCCAGGGCCGGCATGGTCCGACGAACATCCGCGACGGCGGCCTGCAGCAAGCGGAGAGCGTGAGCATCGACCGCCAGGACGTCGTCGACACCGAGCTCGTCTACACGAACAGCTTCACGATCGTCGAGGGCATCGACAACCAGGTCATCGCGGGCATCGGCTACCGGTTCAAGGAGATCGGCTGGGACTGGCTCGCGGATCCGGTCACCGGCGACACCTACCGCACTCAGCACCACGGCAACCTCTTCCTGCAAGACACCTTGCGGATCGAGGACGTCGTCCAGATCGTGCTGAGCGCGCGCGGCGACCTCCACCCCCTCTTCCCGGAGCCGCAGTTCTCGCCCCGCGGCTCGGTGGTCGTGCACCCGACGCCCCGCCAGTCGATCCGCGTCTCGGCCGGCACCGCGTTCCGCTCGCCGACGTTCATCGAGTCGTACGCGAACGTGCCGAACCCGACACCGCTCCGCGGCGTCACGGCCTTCGGCGTCGGCGACGACACCCTCAGCCCCGAGCGCATCGTGTCGGTCGAGCTCGGCTACATGCTCCAGGAGTTCGACTTCTTCGCGCTCGAGCTCGCCGGCTACTACAACCTCGTGTTCGATCAAATCCTCTTGTCGGACAACACCGCGTTCCGCATCTGGGACTTCCAGAACGATCCGCGCGCCGCCTACAACCCGGACCTCGCGGCCTTCGCGCTCGGTCAGCTGCGCTTCGCGAACGAGGACGCCGACTTCCAGCAGATCGGCGCCGAGCTCGGCGTGCGCGTGTTCCCCGTCGACGGCCTCGACATCTACGCGAACTACGCGATCCACGAGACGCTCGTGCTCGGCGAGGCGCAGACCCTCGAGGGCCGCGAGCTCGACCAGCGCACGAGCGCGCACAAGGTCAACGCCGGCGTCCAGTACCGCTCGCCGTTCGGCCTCGACCTCTCGGTCGACTTCCACTTCGTCAGCGACCAGGTGTGGGTCGAGCAGGTGCTCGACACCGCGCGCGGCGGCACGGCGTTCGTGCCCTTCGAGCTCCCCGCCTACGCGCTGATGAACGCCCGGATCGGCTGGCGGTTCCTCGACGATCAAGTCGAGCTCGCCGTCGTCGGCACCAACCTCCTCATGGAAGGCCATCGCCAGCACCCCTTCGGGCAGCGGATCGATCGCCGGTTCATGGGCCACGTCACCTTCCGGTACTGAGGTGGGGAACATGCTTCGATTCAGCACGCACAGCTTCTTCGCGGTCTCCCTGGTCCTCGCGGTCTCCGTCCTCGGGTGCGATCCGCCCGAGGACGAGGTGCCGGGCGAGGGCTCGGCGGTCCCCGCCTCGGGTCTGATCCACGGCGCGGTCCTCTACTCCGGGCCGCGGCCGAACTGCCGCTACGACGGCGAGCTCCCGACCGAGCTCATCGGCAACGCCGTGCTCCTCATGTTCCACACGAACAACCCCCCCCCTCCCGCCGGCTCGGCGACCAGCGCGAGCAACGTGCTCGTGGTCCCGGCGCGCGAGTTCTTCAGCCTCGACGACTGCCTGCCGCCCGAGCCGACGGCGGAGCAGCTCGCCGAGGTCGTCACCCGCACCGCGCAGATCGACTGGCCCGAGATCACGCTCGCGACGCTGACGCCGGATCCGACGACCGGCGAGCCCACCTGTCGGCTGCCGTTCTTCCTCGACGCCGACGGACGCTGCACGGCCGACTACCAGGTGCGCGGCTTCATGGATCGCGACGGCGACTGGAACCCGTTCTTCTCGATGCGGCGCCTCGCGACGCGCGGCGACGTCGCCGGCGGTGCGTTCGTCAGCACGGCGGTCCCGGTCCCGCAGTTCGCGCACCTCGTCTTCGGGAGCCAGCAGGACTTCCAGAACGGCCAGGTCCTCGACGGCGTCGCGATCACGCTCGGCGCGCTCGTGAACACCGAGCTCCCGGCGTTCACCCTCGCGGGCGAGACCCGCGCGGGCCGCTCGCAGGACCTCGTCCCCGCGGTGAGCGACGCGGTCATGCGCGAGCAGATGATCTGGGAGCAGACCCGCATGTCGATCGCGCTCATCGACCCCGAGGAGGAGTCGTGGGCCGCGACGCTCGCGGCCGGCGGGCTCGAGATCAACCCCGACCCGGCCGGGTTCGCGTGGTACACGCCGGCGGTCGACGCGAACCGGGACGGACTGCAGGACCTCCACCCGATCCTCGGCTCCGCGGGCGTGCTCTGGGAGCACCCGATCGTGATCCTGCGCCGCGTGCGCAGCCCGATCGAGCTCGCGGCCGGCATCCCCGACGCCGTCGTGATCGCGACGGTGCGGCCCACCCAGACGGGCATGAAGGAGACCTTCGATCCGAGGATGGAGATCGGCGTCGCGCCCGTCGCGGCGGTCAACACGAACCCCGCGGTCGCCGGCTGTCTCGTGCCGTTCCTCGCGCCGGGCAGCCTCGCCGAGAACCTCGAGCGGATCCCGGTCGACTGCCAGGAGCTGCCCACGGGCAACTTCGACGTCAACGTGCTGACCGGCCTCGCGGGCGGCACGTCGGTCAACTACCGGCAGCAGCTGATCGACGAGATGACGCCGCCGGCGCTGCTCGACACGCTGGTCCGCGCGCGCACCGACAACGACTGGCTCATCACCGGCGGCTCGTTCTCGAGCCAGGCGTGGTCGATCCCGAACGAGCTCGGCTGCCCCGATCCGTACCGGCCCAACGGCTTCGACGAGAACGGCAACCCGACGACCTTCAACCAGCTCGAGGAGGATCGGCTCCTCGGGTGCGGCGACCCGACCGCGGCGTGCGACTCCACGGGGACGCGGATGCAGTGCAGCCAGGGCCCCGCCGGCCGCTGGTCGCTCGTCGACACCGACGGAAGCAACGCGCCCGACGCGAACGACACGAGCGACGGCCACGGGATCGCGGCCTGCCAGACCGCCGTGCGCGCGGCGACCATGATGCCGGACACCGTCACGTACATGCCGGTGAACCCGGACTGCTGCGGGCCGGTCTCGCACCTCTGCGGGCTGCCGCTCTGCCCGCTGCGCCCGCGCGCCGTGCTCGCCGGCGACGGCGACGCGCGCGACATCCGCGAGATGGTCGAGCCGGGCGTCGACTACACGGTGGGCGACGACGGGCGGATCACGCCGCTCTGCACGCCGTTCCTCCCGCCCGTCTCCTGTTGCAGGTAGCGGGTTTTCGGGCAGCATGGGGGCCACCGTGGTGGCCCCCACCCCAATGACCGGCCGCGCCGTCGTGGCGCCGGGCAACTACGACGGCGTGCACCTGGGCCACCAGGCGCTGATCGCGGCGGCGCGCGAGGAGGCGCGCGCGGGCGAGCCCGTCGTGGTGCTGACCTTCGACCCGCACCCCTCGACCCTGCTCGCGCCGCTGCGCGCGCCCGCGCTCCTGACCTCGATCACGCGGCGTGCGGAGCTCGCGCGCGCGTTCGGCGCCGACGCGGTCGAGGTCGCGACCTTCGATCGCGCGTTCGCGGCGCAGACCGCCGACGCGTTCATCCGTTCGATCCTGCGCGAGCGGCTCGACGCGCGCGCGATCGTCGTGGGCCCCGACTTCCGCTTCGGGCGCGACCGCGCGGGCGGCCTCGG
>JAYRVK010000349.1:0-4282 GCA_041918555.1 Sandaracinaceae bacterium | reverse complement strand
GCGGCGCTGGCCGCGTCGATCTTCCACGACGGGGAGTTCACCATCGGTCAGGTGAAGGGGTACCTTGCGGCCCATGGCGTGCGGGTGCGGCCGGTGAGCGAGGGCGTTCGGTGAGCGAGCTCCTCGGGACCACGATCCTCGAGCTGATCGCGACGATGAAGGAGCGCCGCGTCCGCATCCCGTCGGAGATCGGCGCGTTCATCGCGCTCGAGGTGTGCGAGGCGCTCGCGAAGGGCCCCGCCGCGGTGCGCCCCGGGGACGTGCGCGTCGCGGAGGACGGATCGGTCAGCGTCTTCGCGCCCCCCGGCAGCGCGACGAGCGAGGAGGCCGCGCGCGCCGTCGTCGCCCTGCTCGGCGGCCTCCTCGTCGCCGCGGGGACCGGCGTGCCGCGCGTGCTCGTCGGTCTGCTCGAGGCGGGGCCCTCCTCGGGCCGTTGGGACCTCGCGTCGCTCCGCGACGATCTCGAGGCGTCGCTCGTCCCGCTCAACCGCGCGGCCGCGCGGCGCGTGCTCGCGCGCATGCTGCGCGAGACGAAGCGGCCCCGGTCCGGTGCGCCGGCGCGCGGGGCGTCAAATCGGCCCGAGCCGGGGGACTCCACGCTCGACGATCAGCTCGACGATCTCCTCTCCGGCGACGAGATGCCGGCCGCGCCGGCCGGCCTGCGGACGCCCTCGGCCGAGCTCGACGCCGAGCTCGACGCGACCCTCGCCGACTTCGCTGGATCGAAGCTGCCCGAGGTCGCGGCGGCCGACCGCACGCTCGCCGACGATCCGGAGGACGAGCGAGACGATCCGACCAAGCGCCGCCGCAAGACACCGTCGAACGCGCCGACGCAGCCGGGCATCGACGAGAAGAAGAAGCCGGCGCCGGTGGCCGAGCCCACGGGGATCGATCTCGACGCGCTCGGCGACGAGCTCGAGCGCCCGCGCCGCAGCGTGCTGCCCTGGATCCTCGCGTTCGCGGCGGTCCTCGCGGCGACGCTGGCCGCCCTCGCGCTGCTGCGGCCCGATCTCGTGGATCGGATCCTCGGTCGCCCGCCGCCGCCGCCCGAGCCCGCGGGCCCGACCGAGGCGGATCGCGAGCGCATGCTCGCGGAGCACCGCGCGCGCTTCGGGACGCTGACGGTCCGCGCCAACCCGCCCGAGGCGCAGGTGCTGATGTTCGTCGGGCGCGGCCCCGCGGAGGCCACAGAGCTCCCGCTCGGGGCCGCGCACGAGCTGATCGCGATCGCCGACGGGCGCGCGCCGACGCGCGCGATCGTGCCCGCCGACGCGACGTGGGAGACGGTCGGCGACACGCGGCGCTACGAGCTCGCGCTCCAGGCGGGCACCGCGGAGATGGCCGAGGCGGATCTCGCGCTCGGGCCGACGACGCTCCCGCGCGACGCGATGGGAGCGCCGAGCGGCGTGCTCGGGACGGTGCGCGTGATCACGAACCCGCCGGGCGCGAAGGTGTACCTGCTGATCGGGTTCTCGCCCGAGGTCGTCGTCGAGAACGTGCGCACCGAGGACGTCGTCGAGCTCCTCGTCTACCACGAGGGCTTCCCGGTCCACTCGGCCGTGGTGCGGCCGAGCGACTGGGTCGCCGCCGCCGACGGGAGCAAGACCGCCGAGATCGAGGTCACGCTCGAGGGCTGGGTGCCGGAGGAGACCGAGGAGTAGCCCTCACCGCATCACGGTGAGGTGCGCGGCGAGCCAGTCGTCGCCGTGGCGCCGCAGCCGCCACTCGACCTGTCCCATGCCGCGCTCGCGGCTGAGCAGGCGCAGCGAGACGGTCGCCTCTTCGCCCTCGACGGTGATCCCGCTCGACATCACGCGGAGCGTCACGCCGCGCAGCTCGCGCGCCACCGCGCTCGCGCGCTCGGCGAGCGCGGCGTCCTCGCCCGGCCCGTAGAAGAGCGACTCGCCCATCGCGCTCGCCTCGAAGGGCTGGCGCGAGAGATCGATCCAGCGCTCGCGCGCGATGGTAACACGCGTGGGCCCGACGGCGCCGGTGACGTCCTCCACGAACGCCTCGAGGCGCTCCTCGTCCGTCACCACGAGCGCGTCCCAGGCGAAGAGCACCGCCGCGATCGCGAGGATCGCCGCCCCGACGCCGAGCCACGCGCGCCGGCTCATCGCTTTCGCGCGAGCGCGAGCCCGTCGCCGATCGGGACCATGCACGCGTCGACGCGCGGGGCGGCGCCGACCGTCTCGGTGATCGCGCGCAGGGCCACCGTCGACTCGTCGGTCTTCGACGCGTCCGCGACGGAGCCGCCCCAGAGCACGTTGTCGATCGCGATGACGCCGCCCGGACGGAGCAGCCGCAGGCACTGCTCGTAGTACGAGTCGTAGCTGGGCTTGTCGGCGTCGATGAACGCGAAGTCCCACTCGCCGACGAGCGTCGCGAGGGTCTCGACCCCGGGGCCGATGCGCAGTTCGATCTTGTCCGCGAGCCCCGCGCGCGCCCAGTGGCGCCGCGCGATCGCGCCGAACTCCTCGGACACGTCGCAGCAGACGAGGCGGCCGTCGCGCGGCATCGCGCCCGCGATGCAGAGCGCGCTGTAGCCGGTGAAGGTCCCGACCTCGAGGCAGCGGCGCGCGCCCATCAGCCCGACCAGCCAGCCCATGAACGCGCCCTGCTCGGGCCCGATCTGCATGCGGGCGCCGCTCATCGTCGCCGTCTCGGCGCGCAGCGCGCGCATCGCGTCGGTCTCGCGCACCGAGACGTCCACGAGGTACGCGTGGATCGCGTCGTCCATCGGGAGCGTGCGGTTGGCCATCAGCGCGCCTCCTCGACCGCGCGCTCGACGGCCTCGCGGATCTCCGCGAGCCGCCCCTCGCTCTCGGCCTCGAAGCGCAGGACGAGCGCGGGCTGCGTGTTGCTCGCGCGCACGAGGCCCCAGCCGCCCTCGAACAGGATCCGCGCGCCGTCGATGGTGATCACCTCGTGATCGGGCGCGAAGCGCGCGTGCACCGCCTCGACGACGCGGAACTTGTCCTCGTCGGGGCAGTCGACGCGGAGCTCGGGGGTCGAGCACGTGGCGGGCAGGTCCGCGAGGAGCTCGTGGAGCGGGCGCCCGTCGGCCGCGAGGATCTCGAGGAGCCGCAGCGTGGCGTAGACCGCGTCGTCGAAGCCGAAGAAGCGATCCGCGTAGAACACGTGGCCGCTCATCTCGCCGGCGAGCAGGGCCCCTTCCTCCTTCATCTTCTTCTTGATCAGCGAGTGGCCGGTCTTCCAGAGGATGGGCCGGCCGCCGCGCGCGGCGATGTCGTCGTAGAGCGCCTGTGAGCACTTCACCTCGCCGAGGATCGCGGCGCCGGGGCGCTCGCGCAGCAGCGCGCGCGACAACAGCACGAGGAGCCGATCCCCGTAGATCACCTCCCCGCGCGCGTCGATCACGCCGATGCGATCCCCGTCGCCGTCGTACGCGATCCCGACGTCGTGGCCCTCTGCGAGCACGGTCTCGCGCAAGAGGCGCAGGTTCTCGGGCATCGAGGGGTCGGGGTGGTGGACGGGGAAGCGCCCGTCCGGCTCGCAGAGGAGCGCCTGCGGGTCGAGCCCGACCGCGCGGAGCGCCGCGAGGGCCGTCGGCCCCGCCGCGCCGCTCCCCGCGTCGATCGCGACGCCGAGGTCGGTGCGCGCGAGCCGCACGTTCCCCTCGACGAACCCGACGTACTCGGGGAGGACGTCGCGCTCCTGCATCCCGCCTCCCGGGGCGCGCACGAAGTCGCGCCGGCGCACGAACGCGCCGAGGGCCTGGATGTCCTCCCCGCTCATCGTCCCGCGGCCGGCCATCATCTTGAAGCCGTTGTCGTCGGGCGGGTTGTGGCTCCCCGTGACCTGGACCCCGCCGTCGAGGTCCCACGCGTGGACCGCGAAGTACATCAGCGGGGTCGGCACCACGCCGAGATCGATCGCGCGCATCCCCGTCTCGAGGAGGCCCTCCGCCAGCGCCGCGAAGAGGCGCGGGGAGCTGAGGCGGCAGTCGCGGCCGACCGCCACGCGGCGCCCGCCGCGTCGCGCCCAGAAGGTGCCGAGCGCGCGGCCGAGATCGCGGGCGAGCTCGTCGCTCAGATCGCGCTCGGCGTGGCCGCGGATGTCGTACTCACGAAAGACGTGCGGGTTGACGATGCTGCTCATCGGAGGGTCCTTCTCCCGCGCGCGCGCCCCGGGCGCAAGGCGTTCGAGCCCAGGCCGGCGCGCAGCGCCCCCGAGGAGTCTGGGAGTGTCTATCAATCTATCGTGGCCTGGCCGGCGCGTTGCGCGGGCCGTTGGCCGAGGGGGCCCCCACGGGAAGCGT
>JAYRVK010000348.1:0-2998 GCA_041918555.1 Sandaracinaceae bacterium | reverse complement strand
GGAGGCGCACCTCACTCCGTCCGCGATCCATCGCCGACGCGATTAATCGACGGTCCTTCAGTTCAGCCACCGCGGGCCGGAGTCGTCGGCGCCGCCCTCGATGACGCGCAGGTCCGGGCCGCCCTTCTTGCGCTTGGGCTTGGTGGGCTGGTCGGGCTTGGGCGGGCGCACCAGCCACTTCGCGTACGCGACCCCGACGCCCATCGCCGTGGCGTGGACGAGGAACACGTGCGGGTCCCGATAGAGGACCGCCAAGAGCGCCGAGATCGCGAGGCCGATCAGGAGCGCCGTCCACGGCTTCATCTTGATGAGCAGCGGGAAGAGCATGATCTCGCGATCGCGGAACAGGACCGGGAACGCGCCGAAGGCGGCGGCGCTGATCGCCGAGGCGCCCGCGAGCGGCGGCCGGGGCAGGACGAACGCGAGGGCCACCGCGGACGCGCCCGCGACGAGCACCGCGAGGATCGAGAGGATCACGGTGCGGCGCGGCCCGAACGTGCCCTCGAACGGGCTCAGGAAGAAGTAGAGCATGAGCATCGTCAAGAGGACGTCGACGAGGGCGGCGGGCGCGGGCGGGTAGATCGCCCAGTAGGTGAAGGGCTGCCACGCGAGCGACCACGGGACCCCGTTCGCGTACTGGAGCTCGAGGGCGAGCAGCGGGTAGACGTGGAGGCCGAACAGATCGAGGACCGCCGTCAGCACGAAGGCCGCGCCGAGGAAGATCAGCAGGTTCCGCACGAGCGGGGTGAGCGGCGGGAAGTTGAACCTCACGACTCCCTCGATGTACCCGGTCGCGTCCTCATCGGCCAGCGGCTACGGGCCGAGCTCGACGGGCCCGCTCGCGTCGAGCCGAACGTCGTCGCCGGTCGCGACGTCGACCGCGCGCGGGGTCGTCTCGAACACCGTCGTCCCCGCGGCGCCGTACGCGCGGAGGCGGACCGAGTACGTGTGGCCCGGCAGCGCCCGCGTCCCGACCACGCCGAGCGCGCAGGGCTCGGGGTCGGTGCCGGTGAGCGCGCCGCCGCCGAGGTCGTCGACGACCAGCGCCACCGTCGCGACGCCGAGCTCGGCGCAGCGCTCGTCGCTCGGGTCCTCGCCCCCGAGCCGGAAGCGGGCGCTCAGCGTCGCGCTGAAGAAGTTGGCCATCGCGACCGTGATGAGCGGCGTGCCGGCGTCCGGCTCGTAGGTGTCGGGCGCGACCGTGAGCTCGGTGGGCACGCCGGCCGCGACCAGATCGCCGCTCGATCCGATCGCGTCGAGGCGCACCGTCCAGCGCCCGTCGCCGATCACCGCGCCCGAGCCGGCGCGCGTGTCGAAGCTCCCGGTCCTGCACTGGAAGAAGAGCCCCGAGTGCGTGACGGGGCGGCGGTCGTCGAGGAACGTCGCGCGCACGCGCGAGGCCCCGAGCGCGTCGCACAGCTCCGTCGTCGGGGTCAGCCCGTCGATGGCCCAGCTGCCGTTGATCGCCGCGTCGTCCCCCACGGGGTCGAACCCCTCCACGGCCACGCAGGACGCGAGCCCCAGCGCGAGGACCGGCGCGAGCCGGCGCTTCACCCTGCCCCGCGTAGATCGAAGGGGGGGATCGCGAGGTGCCCGCCGCCCTCGGCGCGCGTGTCGACGGTGTGCGTCGGCCCCTGCTCGACGACCGATCCGTCCGCGCGGATCGCGACGAGCGCGACCTGCCACGCGCCCTCGGCGACGACGCGCTCGGGCCGCGTGTCGAAGCCGCCGAGCGCGCACTCGAACACGAGGTCGTGATGATCGCGGTGCTCCTCGCCCTCGAAGAAGCGGACGCGCACGTAGGCGACCTCTCCGCACGACGCGACGGTCGGCGAGGCCCCCGCGACTGTCCATGAACCTTGCATGCTAGAGGCGTCGCCCACGGGGTCGAAGCCGACCGGGACGATGCAGCCCGACAGCGCGAGGGCGGCGAACGACGAGCCGAGCGCGATGCGCACGCCGGCATCCTACGTCAAGCCGCAAACCGTGGGAAATGGCACGGTTCGGCCGGTCTTGACCCCTCGGCGCGGCTGATTACTTTGGCCGCACGCGAGAGGGAGCGCCGCCCCGACGAGGGGCGAGCGGGACCGCGCGAAGACCTTCACGAGCACGGCGCGGGGACCGCCTCGCGCCGGGATGGAGAGGAACGATCATGCTGACCCGATGGGACCCTTTCGCGGAGCTGTCCCGGCTCCAGAACGACCTCAACCGGATGCGCGGGGAGTCGCGCCTGGGCTTCGCCCCGGCCGTCGACATCCTCGAGGAGGAGGACGCGATCGTCTTGAGCGCGGAGCTCCCCGGGATGAAGGCCGAGGACGTGCACGTGCACGTCGAGAACAACGTCTTGACGCTCAGCGGTGAGCGCAAGCTCGAGCACGAGGAGAAGCAGGGCGGCTACCACCGCATCGAGCGCTCCTACGGGTCCTTCAGCCGCGCGTTCGCGCTGCCGAAGAACGTGGACTCCGAGCACATCGACGCGAAGCTCGAGGACGGCGTGCTGCGGCTGAAGCTCCCGAAGCGCGCGGCGGCCGAGCGGCGGCGCATCGAGATCGGGGCCTGACCCACCCACTACCGCCGGGGCCGAAGCGCCCTACACCTGGGTCATCCGCGGCGCCGGCCGAGCGCCTAACCCCCTCCCCCAGGTTCCGGCCGGCGCCGCCCTATTCACTCTTCGGCGGACGCGTGCGCGCCCTCCGCGCGCGCGAGCCCGCCGGGCAGGCCCTCGAAGCACGCGTCGATCAGCGCGTTCTGCTCGATCTTGTGGGCCTCTTTCGAGCCCGTGGCGGGGCTCGCGCTCGCCGGCCGGCTGAGCCCCCGCAGCGCGAAGCGATCGCCGAGCCACTCGGGCCAGTGCGCGTTCAGGTAGTACCAGGCGCCCATGTTCCGGGGCTCCTCCTGGACCCACACGACGTCGGTCCCCGCGTCGTACGGCGCGAAGACGTCGCGCAGCTCCGCGCGCCGGACGGGGTGCAGCTGCTCGAGCCGCACGATCGCGACG
>JAYRVK010000347.1:0-11787 GCA_041918555.1 Sandaracinaceae bacterium | reverse complement strand
GTCCTCGGGCTTGTCGTAGATCTGGGTCGAGAGCTCCTCGTCGTCCCAGTCCATGTCGAGCGCGGCGCCCGGGCTCGAGACCGCGTGCGACGGCGGCGGCGGCGGGTTGGACGAACGCAGCGGCGGCGGCACCGCGGGCGGCGAGCTCGTCCGCGGCGGCGGCGGCGGCGGCGGCGCACCCGAGGTCCGCGGAGGAGGCGGCGGCGGTACCCCGACCCCCATCATCGTGCGCTTGGGGCCTCCCCGCGGCGCGGGCGGCGGCTGCGCGGCGGAGATGTTGGCCGCCTTCGCGGGCGCCGGCTCGATGTCGGCGAACGCGTCCAGCCCGGAGCTCTTCGCGGCGGCGCCCTTGGCGCTCGGCGGCGCGAGGCCGGCCTCGACCTCCATGCGCCGGTACTCCTCCTCGCGCTGCGACTCGCGCGCGATCTCCTCGGCGAACGCCTTGCGCATGTACGCGCTCAGGTCCTTGCGCGAGAAGAAGTTGCCGCTCGTGTACATGAACGACTGCAAGTCGTCATGCAGGTCCATCGCGGTCTGATAGCGATCGTCGACGTCCTTCGCGAGGGCCTTGAGCACGATCTGCTCGAGCTCCTCGGGGATCCGCCGATTGTAGGTCGAGGGCGGCATGATCTCGACGTTGCGCACCTTCTCGAGGGTCGAGAAGTCGCTCTCGCCGACGAATAGCCGCTCGCCGGTGAGCAGCTCGTAGAGGACGATCCCGACCGCGAAGATGTCGCTGCGTCGATCCAGCGGCAGCCCGCGCACCTGCTCGGGCGACATGTACCCGAACTTGCCCTTGAGGATCCCGGCCTGGGTCTTCCCGGCCTTGCCCGCGGCCTTGGCGATCCCGAAGTCGATGATCTTCGTCTCGCCGTCGTAGCTGATGAGGATGTTCTGCGGCGACACGTCGCGGTGGACGAGGTTCAGCTCTCGGCCCGCCGCGTCCTTCTTGTTGTGCGCGTAGTCGAGGCCCTCGCAGACCTTCATCACCGTGTAGCAGGCCATCGGGACCGGGACGGTCTCGCCGCGCTTGCGCGCGCGGTCGAAGATCGCGCGCAGGTCCTTGCCGTGCACGAACTCCATCGCGATGAAGAACGAGTCGGCGACCTTCCCGAGGTCGAAGATCTGGGCGATGTTCGCGTGCGTCAGCTGCACGGCGATCTTCGCCTCGTCGATGAACATCGTGATGAACTCTTGATCCTCCGCGATCGACGGAAGGATGCGCTTCACCGCGACGAGCCGTTCGAAGCCCTCCACGCCGAAGGCCTTCGCCTTGAAGACCTCCGCCATCCCGCCGACGTTGATGCGCTCGAGCAGGACGTATTTTCCGAACGGGATCGGCTTCTTCACCTCAATCTCCCACCAGCGGGCGCCCCGACCGCGCGCACCCACTGGAGCCCGAAGCGCGCGGACTGTACCGGCGCTGCACAGACACGGTCAATGGGCAGCACTTGGGAAGAAAGGGCGCCGCGGCGCGCGAGGGGAGCGGACGAGAGAGACGGCACGACTCCGAGATCATGCCGGAATCGTGACGGCTCCGCCAACTCGACGGAGGGGTCTCGCGGAGCCTGTGAGCGAACGCAGGCTCAGCGCTCCCCCGGAGGCCGCACGAAGCGCGGTCCGCCCTCTCCATCGCGTCGATACCGCACGCGCTGGTCCTGGAGGAACCCCCACACCCGATAGGGCTGCGGGGTGTTGTCGGGGAACAGGACCTCCGACGCGGGGCGCTCCTCGGCGTAGAACGCGAGCGCGGTGCCCGCCTCGACCACGACGCGCCGGAACCCGTCCACGCCCGCGTGGTGATCGCCGACCGCGAAGGCGAGCCGACTGTCCGCCGGAAGCGCGTACGCGCGCTCGACCCCCGCGGCGCGCAGCCGGTCCACGAGCGGCACGGGGTCCCCGTCGCGCTCGGCGTAGACGAGGAAGCCGTCGCGATCGAGGCCGATCGCCGCCGTCGCGTCCGGCATCGCGTCGAGGCGCGGCCCCGCGGCGACGACGCGATCGCCCGGCTCGGGCGCGCCGTCGATCAACGCGAAGCCGGTGTCGTGACGGCGCGCGAAGATGCCCTCGGCCGCGTCGGGGCGCGCGATCGAGGCGCCCCCCGCGAGGTGGGCGAGGACCCGCGTCTGCTCGTCGCGTCGGAGCGGGGCGGGGACGGCGCGCGTGGGGTCGATGCGCACGATCCACGTGCGCGCGGCGTCGTCGGCGCCGAGGTGCGCGCGCGCGAACGCGTGGGGCCAGCCCGCGTGGGGCAGGCCCGCCGTCGAGAACACGCCCTCTCCCTCGCCCGCCCCCTCGAGGTGCGGGCCGGGGAGCACCGGGCGGAGCGTCAGGTAAAAGAAGTCCCGCCCGTCGCGGTCGTGGTAGCGCGGGAACGGCATCCCCATCGAGCGCACGCCGCGCCGCGCGCGGAGGTGCCATCCGTCGGTGCGCGTGAAGGGCCCGTCGTACTCGCTCTCCCGGTGGCGGCGACCCACGAGCGGGGGGGGCTCGACGCCCGGCGCGTACGCGTGGAAGAACTCGAACCCGCAATGAGGATTGTTCATGTCCAGGTGGAGCGAGCGCACGCAGCGCGTGCGCACCATCGCCTCGCCGAGCGCCTCGGGGCCCACGCCCTGGCTCCAGAAGTAGGCGAGGAAGCCCTCCGACGTGAGGCACATCCCGCTGCGCGTCGTGTACGTCTGCTCCTCGACCTGGCGCGGCGCGGCGCCCCAGTACCAGCGCTCCCAGGGGTTGTAGCGGCCGTCCTCCACCACGCTGGTGAGGTTCTGCCGCATGTCGACCATGCCCTCGGGGATCTGCCGGTTCGCGAGGTTCTCGTCGTAGTACCGGCCCCGCCAGTCCGGCGCCGGCCACGAGCCCATCCCGACGCGGCCGTCGTCGAACACCGCGACGGTGGCGGCCCACGGCTTGGGCGGCAGGTACACGCGCCCCGCGGCCATCATCCCGAACTCGCCGTGCAGCGACTGGAAGCCGCCGTTGAAGGCGCCGACGAGGCGCTCGAGCACGCGGGGCTCGCGCGGGACCATGCCGGTGCCGCGCTGCCCCGTCGCGCTCTCCGGCTCGTGCACGCCCGACTGGATGCGGAGCTGCACCTGGCGCGGATCCCAGATCGTGACGTACACGCGCGTGTACTGCCGCTCCGCGTCGGACCGCAGGAACGTCTGGTAGAAGGCCGGCGGCGCGTTCGGGTACGAGTTCACGAACGGGTCGTCGACCACCGGGATCCAGCCGCCCTCGCCCTCGACGGACGGCTGCTGGATCAGCGGCTCGAGCGGGGCCGGCGGCCAGCCGAGCTCGGGGTCGGTGATCGTGAGCATCGCGATGCGCTCCTCGGGCACCTCCTCGGGCATCGCGAGCTCCTCGGCGACCGCCTCCGCGGTGTCCGGGGCGCCGAAGACGCCGTGATAGGCCCGCGTGAGCGCGTCCTTGACGCCGAAGACCCGGTTCTCGAGCCACTCGATCGGCTCGGGCCCCACGAAGCTCAGGTTCCGCACCGTGTCGACGAGCCAGGACACGGTCTCGGGCATGCCCTTGGTCTGCTCCTGGATCTCGACGAGATCCCCGCCCCGCGCCGGCTCGGTCCGCGCCGGATCGAGCACGAGGCGCTCGTCGCCGATCGCGGCGACGAAGCGGCCCTCGCGGGTCGAGAGCGCGAGCTCCTCCGCCGGATCGAGGAGCTGGTAGCGCACGACGCCGAACCCCTCGGCCCGGCCCGTGTCCTGGAGGTTGGTCACCTGACCCTGCCAGCGCGCGCGGGTCGGCCAGCCGGCGACGAGCGCCGCGGGCTCCCCGCGCAGGTCCATCACGGTGACCGAGTCGTAGCGCCCAGCGACCCGGCTCGCGTACGCCACGTGGTCCCCGTGGCGGACGAGCGCTCCCTCCTCCGCGCTCGCGGTGCGGCTCAAGTTGCTCATCCACGCGACGTCGAGCGCGGTCGCCTCACCGCCGACCCGGACTTCGGCGTAGTAGAGGTCGGTCAGCGCCCCCTCCTCGCGGCCGAGGAAGAGCACCGGTCGCATCACCAGCGGGCCGCCGTCCTCGGCGAGCCACGTCACCGCGGCGGGATCGACCACGATTCCATCGCGCGCGGCGACGGTGGCCAGCGCCTCCTCGAGCGTCGGACCGCTCGCTCCCGAGAGGGTCCCGCGGACGATCGTGAGAGCCAGGACGCCGACCGCGAGGCCCACGAGGAGGCGACGCCGGCGTCTCCACGATTGCCGGAGCCGACTCGCGAGGTCCGACCGCACGGGCGGGCTCACCGGGCTCGACATGCCTTCCACGACCGACTCCTCCGTCCCCCCGTCTAGCACGCGTCGATCCCGCCCGACCAAATCCCGGCGGCGAGAGAATGCTCACTATGCGCGTCCCGGCCTGGGGCTGGGGTTGCGCAAGCGTGGCAGTGTTGCTCAACTCGCGGCGGGGACCGACCTGGGGATCCCTCCCCCGGGGGCGGCGCACATCGACCCGCGCGGCCCGCCCGCGTCCCTCGGAAGCCTCCATGACACGTTCACTCCATCTCCGCTGCGCGGTGGTCTCGATCCTGACCGCGCTGTCCCTGTCGGGCGCGCTCGCGCCGAGCGCCGCGGACGCGCAGCCGCGCCGGCGTGCACCGCGCGCGGCCCCGACCACCGCGCAAGAGGGCGAGAACGCCCCCGCCGAGCCCTCGGGGCCACAGCCGACGGTGCGCGACATCGACACCATCGCGGCGCGGCTCGAGTCGCGCAACGCGGACGAGGTGCGCGAGGCGATCGACCTCCTGAGCGTGATCGACCACCCGAGCGTGGTCCCGCACCTCGCGGGCGTGCTGCGCAGCGGGCGGCCGGACGAGGTCACCGACCGCGCGCTGCTCGCGCTCCGCGGCCTCGGGCACCCCTCGGGGATCGAGGTGCTCACCGAGTTCACGCACCACCGCCGCGCGCGCGCGCGGCGCCTCGCGTACCAAGCGCTCGCCGCGATCTCGGACCGCCGCGTCCCCACGCTCCTCGAGCACGGCCTGAGCGACAGCGATCGCAGCGTCCGCGCGCAGTGCGCGCGCTCGCTCGGCGAGATCGGCGCGACCGGATCCGTCGACACGCTCTTCGTCGCGTTCGACCGCGGCGTCGTCGAGGCGGCCATCTCGATCGGCAAGCTCGGCAACCGGGCGGCGATCGGCCGCTTCAACGAGCACCTCGGCCGGATGCCGCTCTCCGTGATGCTCTCGGGCTACTCGGAGTTCGTGCGTCGCAACGACGTCCCGGAGGAGGCGAAGATCGAGATCGTCGGCCGCCTCGGCGACATCAGCGGCGACATGGTCCGCGTGTTCTTGCAGCGCTACCTCGACACCTTCTCGACGGGACGCGCTGCGCAGCGCGACCGCGTGCGTCAGGTGGTGATCGAGACCCTGCGCCGCATCCCCGGCCACGCCGGCTCGGCGCGCGGACAGACGGTCCCGACCGGAACCTCTGGCGCCGGAGGCGAGCAATGAAGAACGGAGCGGCCATCGGCCTCGTGGCGTTGCTCGCGACCGCGTGCGGCCCGCAGTACCGCAACGCGTTCAGCCACCACTTCCTCGACAACCAGGAGGTGGACCTCGCGGCGATCATGGAGCGGCTCCCGGACCCCGCGCACGACGATCGCCCCGAGAACGCGCTCTCCGCGCCGATCGCGGTGGCCACCACGCACGCGGAGTCGGGAGGCGCGCGCCAGATGATCGCGTGGCGCCTCGACGGCGGCCAGCAGCTGTGGAGCGTCGAGGTCGACGCGGCCACGCAGCCGGAGATCCTCGGCGACGTCGTCCTCACGAGCACCCGCGAGCGGCTGCGCGCCTACGACCTCGAGAGCGGCCGGGAGCTCTGGCAGAAGGACCTCCCGGACCTGGCGTACGTCGGAGCGACCCGCGACGGAGGCACCATCTACTGGGCCGCCACGGTGGGCGCGCTCGGCGGCGCGCGCCGCGTCGGCCACGTGGTCGCGGTGGACGCGCGCTCGGGGGGCGAGGCCTGGCGTCACGAGGTGCAGGGCGTGTTCGGGCAGCCGGCCGCGGCGGGCGGGCTCGTGTTCGTCCCGTGGGAGCGCCAGAACATCGCCATCCTCGACGCGACGACCGGCGACGAGCTCGCGCGGCTCCGCTCGACCGACGACGTCGTCGCGTGGGCGTTCAACCACCCGACCGGCATCTACTACGGGGGCCGCGGGATCTACCGGCTGACGCACCGCTCGCACGCGGGGACGCGGGCGGAGAGCACGCACATCCGGCCGGCGCTGGGCGAGCTGCCGCGCCAGCCCGAGTCGATCTGGCCGGACGGCTACGTCCCGCGGCCCGGCACGCGCTCCGCGCGGGGTCGGATCCGCGTGTACTTCAACCCGGCGCCCGCCTCGGACGCGGAGTCGATCCACATCGAGGGCGACACCTACTACTTCGTCTACTACCGCTACGTGTTCGCGTACTCGCTCGAGGGCGTGCTGCGCTGGACGCGGATCCTCGAGCAGGACGTGGCGAACGCGGAGGCGATGCCGCACGGGTTGTTGACGTTCGGCGAGCAGGGCACCGCGACGCTCCTCGACCGCGACACCGGCAACGATCGCTGGACGTGGAGCGCCGCGACGCCGGTGGCGTCGGTGGCGCTCGACGCGTCCGGCTTCGACCCGAGCGGTTCACCGGGCGAGGCGCGGCCGCTCCGCCAGGCCCTCAACGAGGTGGTGCTCGATCCCGACAACCGCCTCGTGGCGGCGCGCGCCTACGCGGTGTCGCGGCTCGCCGAGATCGAGGACCCGGAGATCACGCGCGACCTGCTCGACCTCTACCAGCAGCGCGCGATGCCGGGGGCGCTCAAGGAGGCGATCCGCCAGGCGCTGCGCGGCCGGCGCACCGGGCAGCCGTTCCTGATGGAGGCGCTCGCGCGGCGCTACGACTACCTGCAGGAGACGCAGGCGCCTCCGCTCGAGGCGATCGTCCCCGCGCTCCTCGCGATGCAGCACCGCGAGGCGGTGCCGCAGCTCATCAACCACCTCATGGACCACGAGACGCCGGCCGAGGTGCTGCCGGAGCTCGTCGAGGCGATCGTGCAGCTCGGCGGCGCGGAGGCGGTCCCCGCGCTCCGGCGGTTCCTGATCCTCTACCGAGAGGACAGCCTCTTCGCGGGGCCCATCGCCGATCAGCAGCCCACGACGGAGGGCGGTCAGGTCGTGCCCGCGGATCCCGAGGCGCGCGCGCTCGCGATCGCCGCCCGGGGGATCTTCGAGCACGGCGGGCCCGAGGGGCGCGAGCTGCTCGCGTCGCTCGGCGCCGCGGACTCGCGGCTCCACGCGGCGGTCCGCGAGCACATCGGGTCGCTCTACCAGGCCGAGACGGACGCGGCCGCGCGCGCGGCGCGTGACGAGGAGCAGGCGCGCCAGGCAGCCCTCGCGGCCGCCGCGGCCGAGGCCGAGGCCGCGCTGCCCCCGCGGCTGAGCCAGGAGCAGGTCAACGCCACCTTCCACGAGAACGCCGACGACCTGCGCGAGTGCATCGCGAGCGAGCTCGAGCGCAACGAGCGCCTCGCGCAGGTGCGGTTCGTGTTCATCCTGTCGAACGACGGACACGCCAGCGACGTGACGATCGCGCCGCGGAGCGACGAGCTGAGCGCGTGCCTGACGCCGCGCGTGGAGGCGATCCAGTTCCCGCGCTTCCAGCAGCGCCGCATGCGCGCGTCGTTCACCGTCTCGATCCGCGGCGGCACCGAGGTCGAGGTCCCCGAGGCGGGCCAGCCCGGCCTCGTCGCGCAGGCGCCCGAGGGCGCGCCGTGGTTCTGGTACGAGCAGGAGCGCGCGCGCCTGCGCGGCGTCGCGGATCACATCCCGACGGCCGCCGCGGGGTGGAGCGAGCGGCAGCCCCCGGCGGCGGCGGTGAGCGCGGCGACGACGGGGCCCGAGGTCTTCGAGTGCCCGCCCGGCCTGCCCGACGAGGTCTGCCGGCAGCGCCGCGCGGAGGCCGGCGCGGGCGGCGGAACCACCGGAGGCGGAACCACCGGAGGCGGGGCGCAGGCGTCGGCGGGTGGCACCACGGGCGGCGGCACCAGCGGCGGCGGGGCGCAGGCCTCGGCGGGCGGCACCACCGGCGGCGGCGGCACCACGGGCGGCGGCGGCACCACCGGCAGCGGCGGCACCACCGGCGGCGGCGGCACCACCGGCGGCGGGACCCCGTGGTGGACGACGGCGGCGAGCGATGACGAGGAGGACGAAGAGGACTGAGGCGGTGGGCGCGGCGCTCCTCGCCGCGCTCGCGGCCTGCAGCACCCCGGCGTCCCCGACCCTCGTGCGATCTCCCTCGGCGCGCCCGCTGCCCCCGCGGCTCACCCTCGGCCACGCCGAGGTGGTGCTCGAGCCGGTGGGCGCCGAGCCGGTCACGGTGCGCGCGGAGGTCGCCGCCACGGCCGCGCTGCACCGGCGCGGGCTGATGTTCCGCCGGCACATGCCGCGCGACGAAGGGATGCTGTTCGTGTTCGAGGAGCCCGAGGTGCAGTCGTTCTGGATGCGCAACACCTACCTGCGGCTCGACATCATCTTCATCGGCGCCGATCGGCGCGTGATCGAGACCATCGCCGACGCGGCGCCGCTCACGAACGAACTGCGGGCCATCGAGGGCGAGTCGCAGTACGTTCTGGAGGTCCACGGAGGGTTCGCGGCCGCCCACGGGATCGTACCCGGCACGCCCGTCCGCTTCGTGGGCCTCTCGGAGGACTAGACGTGAGAATCGCTTCCCGTTCCATCGCGACGACGCTCGCGCTCACTCTGCTCGCGGCCTGCGACGGCGAGGTCACCGTCGAGACCCCGGACGCACCGGAGCCGACCCACGGAGATCGGCACGTCGGCGTGACCGAGGACGGCACGCAGATCGTGTTCGCGGGGCCCCGACAGGATGGGGAGCGCCGCGTGCGCGGCAGCGCGCGATCGGGCCACGACCCCGAGCGCCTGATCCGCACGCCCAACACGCCCGACCCCGAGGCCGGGGAGTTCACGCTGGAGGAGGCGGTGGTGGGCCTGCCGATCGAGGGCAGCCTCATCGTCGAGATCGGGACGACCTTCGGCACGCTGCTGTGCGAGCTCTACGCCGACCGGGCGCCGAACACGGTCGCGAACTTCGTCGGCCTCGCGCGCGGGCGGCGGCCGTGGTGGGACGCGCGCGCCGGCGAGTGGCGCCGCGAGCCCTACTTCGAGGACCTCGGCTTCCATCGCGTGGTGCCCGGCTTCCTCGTGCAGGGCGGCGACTACCTGGGCGACGGGACGGGGACGGTCGGCTACACGATCCCTGATGAACCGCACGATACGTTGTCACACGATCGGGCCGGTCAGCTCTGCATGGCCAACCACGACGGCCCCAACAGCGCGGGCGCGCAGTTCTTCATCACCGACGGGCCGGCCCCGCAGCTCGACGCGGCCGGGTCCACGATCTTCGGCGAGTGCCGCCCCACGAGCTTGATCTCACAGCTCGCGCGCGTCCCGCAGGATCCCGACCAGGGCAACCGCCCGCTCACCGAGCTCGAGATCCGGCGGCTCCTGATCCGCCGGGTCGAAGGGGGGCTCGCCGCGGCGGAGCCGACCCGGCCGCAGCTGCCCGAGGGCGAGCCCGCGGTGCCGCGCGGCGCGAGCGAGGACCCGACCGCCGATCCCCGCCGGCGCTACGACCCCACGCAGTACGGCACACCGAGCCCGCTCCCCGGCGGGCGCACCGGCCCGCCCGCGCCGCCCCGGCGCGTGCGCGAGTGACCGCTCGCGTCACTCCTCTTCGGAGGGCGCGCGCCGCTTGGGCGGATCGACCGCGGCCTTCACCACGGGCTTGACGCCCCCCGAGTCGTTGGGGATGAAGCGGATCTCGGTCCGGATCTCGAAAGAGAGCGCGGTGAGCGCCTTCTGCAGCTCCTTCGAGAGATCGGTGGCCGCGAGGAAGTCGCGGATCTCGTGCGCGACCACGCGCACCATCGCGTTCTTAGTGTCGTCGATCTGCGAGAACACGTAGCCGACGATCTCTTTGGGCAGCTTGACGTTCTTCTCGCCGACGACGCCGCGCAGCGCCTCACCCGGATCGCGGAGCGTCTCGAGCCCGCTCTCGAGGCCGCGCTCGATGGCGCGCTGCAGCACCTTGGGCAGCATGCGCTCGAGCCGACGGCGGCGGCGCTCCCGATCGGAGACGGGCTCGGCCTCCTCTTCGTCGAGCTCGGCGTCGAGCTCGTCGTCGAGATCCGCGTCGTGGTCGGGGCCGCTCACGCGCGGCTTCTAGTCCCCGCCAGAGAGGTGGTCAAGCGGCGCCGGTGCGCTATGGCCGTGCTCGCATGGCGACCGTCCTCCTCGTCTCCAAGCCGCTCGGGCCGCCGTGGAACGACGGGAGCAAGAACCTCGCGCGAGACGTCGCCGAGGGGATGCGCGCCCACTTCCCGCGCGTCTTGACGCACGCGGCGGCGCCGTGGCGTCCTCGCCGCGCCGCGGTCGAAGTGCTCGAGGGCCGCGCGACGCTCGGCACGCTCGCCCACCTCGCGCTCGCCCCGCGCGCGGACCTCTGGCACTTCTTCTTCGCGCCCAACCCCCGGACGAGCCGCGCGGCCCGCGCCTTGGTCCGCGTGCGCGGTGTCCCGAGTGTCCACACGGTTTGCTCTCGTCCACGCGACCTCGAGCGCGCGCGGCGGCTGCTCTTCGCGGACCGCACCGTCGTGCTCTCGCGCGCTACGGAGCGCGCGCTCCGCGACGCCGGCGCCGAGGTCACGCGCATCCCGCCGTGCGCGCCGGACCTCGAGCCGCCGTCCGACGACGCGCGCCGCGCCGCGCGGGCGCGCCTCGGGCTGCCTTCGGACGCGCCGCTCGTCGTGTTCCCCGGGGACCTCGAGCACGGCGAGGGCGCGACCCGCCTGCTCGACGCGCACGCCCGCGAGCTCGGCGACGCCGTCCTCGTCATGGCGTGCCGCGCGAAGAGCCCTGCCGCGAAGCAGGCCGAGCGACGCCTGCGCAGAGCGACCGGGCCGCGTGTCGCGTGGATCGGCGAGACGCCGCACATCCACGCGCTCCTCGGCGCGGCCGACGTGGTCGCCCTCCCCTCGTCGGACCTCTACGCCAAGGTCGACCTGCCGATCGTGCTGCTCGAGGCGATGCGCCTGGGCCGCGCCGTGGTGGTCGCGGACGACGCGCCCGCCAGCGAGCTCGCCGAGGGGGGGGGCGCGGTCGCGGTCTCGCCCGACGCGCTCGGCGCGACCCTCGCGCGCCTGCTCGGCGACGACGCGGCGAGGGCCGCGCTCGGGGCGCGCGCTCGCGCCGTGGCGCGGGAGCGCTACGATGCCGCGCCCATGGTGGCGGCCTACGAACGCCTCTACGACGAGCTCTTGGGAGCGCACGCGTGAACGACGAAGAGACCCGGCGGTACTACGACGACTTCAGCCGCGACTACGAGCGCGCGCGCCACGAGGGCTACCACGCGCTCGTGGACGAGCTGACGATGTCGGTCCTCGCGCCCTACGCGCGCGGCAAGCGCGCGCTCGAGATCGGCTGCGGCACCGGGCTCCTGCTCTCGCGCGTCGCAGAGCTCGCGGACGAAGCGGTCGGCGTGGACCTGTCCCCCGGCATGCTCTCGGTGGCGCGCGAGCGCGGGCTCACCGTCGTCGAAGGATCCGCGACCGAGCTGCCCTTCGAGGACGCGTCGTTCGATCTCGCGTACAGCTTCAAGGTCCTCGCGCACGTCGAGCCGATCGAGGTCGCGCTCCGGGAGGCGGCGCGGGTGGTCCGCCCCGGGGGCCACGTGATCGTCGACGTGTACAACCGATGGAGCCTTCGCTACCTGGCGCG
>JAYRVK010000346.1:0-6673 GCA_041918555.1 Sandaracinaceae bacterium | reverse complement strand
GCGGCCGCGCTCCTGCTCGTGGTCGCCACCCGCGCCGAGGGCCCGCTCTCGGGCGGGCCGGCGTGCGAGGGGTGGCTCCCGGCGACCGGTCGGGTGGGCGCCCCGCGCCTCGACCTCGGGCGGCGCGGGCTCGTCCAGGTGGACGGTCGGCTCGCGCTCGAGGCGCCGGACGGCTGCACCACCGAGCTCGCGCTCGCGGCGGGCACGGTGACGGTCCGCGCGGACGATCTCGGCGGCGGCATGCTCCGCGTGCGGGCCGGCGACGTCGTGGTCGAGGTCCGCGGCACGCGCTTCGCCGTCACGCGGGACGCCGCGCACGTCGGCGTGGAGGTCACCGAGGGCCACGTCGTGGTGCGCGCGCCGTCGGAGCGCGAGATCCACCTCCGCGCCGGCGAGCGCTGGTCGCGGGGCGCGCCCCGCGCCGAGGCCGAGCCCGCGCGCGAGGCGCCGGTCGAGGCGCCGGTCGCGCCGCCGGAGGCGACGGCGTCGGCCGAGCCTCCGCCCGAGGCGGGGGTGGAGGCCGACGAGACGGCGCCGCGCCCGCGGCTCGACGATCGCGCGGCGCTCGCCGACGCCGAGCGGCGTTGGAGCGAGGGCGACCGCGACGGGGCCCGCACGATCTTCGAGCGCGTGGGGCGCGGCCGGACCGCGCTCGCCGAGGCCGCGGGGCTGCGGCTCGCCCGGCTCGAGCTCCGGGCCGGCGAGCCGGCGCGCGCGCTCGCGGCGATCCGCGCGCAGCGCCGGCGCTTCCCGAGCGGGCCCCTCGCCGCGGAGGCGCTCTGGCTGGAAGCCGAGGCGGCGCGGCGCGCCGGCGACGCGGCGGGCGCGGAGGCCGCGATCCGCGAGCTCGTCGAGCGCTACCCGAGCTCGCCCCAGGCGCGCGCCGCGGCCCGCGTGGAGTAGCCTCGCCACCGTGCGATCGGGCGCAACGATCCTTGCGATCCTCCTCTGCGCGTGCGGCGAGCAGCGCGTGGAGCTCTTCGACGCGTGCGCGACCTGCGAGGGCGGCGTCGTCGATCTGCGCGAGCGCGATCCGGAGCGCTGCGGCGCCGCCGAGGTCCACTGCGAGGACGACGAGTACTGCGTCGCGGGGCTCTGCGTCTGCCGGCCTCCGCTCACCCGCATCGACGAGGACTGCGTCGACACGAGCACCGACCCGGAGCACTGCGGCGGCGAGGGCCGCGTCTGCGAGGTGTGCGCGGCCGGAGCGTGCGCGGCGTCGTGCCCCGGCGGGACCCTCGACTGCGAGGGCGCGTGCGTCGACCCGAGCGAACATCCGCTGCACTGCGGGGAGTGCGGCCGGCCGTGCGGGGCCGGGCAGCTCTGCGTGGCCGGCATGTGCCAGTGGCTCGTCCCCGCCCCGTGCACCACGTGCCCGTGCGGCTGCCCGAGGGCGTGCTGCGCCTACCCCGGCCACCCCTCGGACACGATCTGCGTCGACGCGGACTCCTGTTAATCACCCAGGAGCGCTCGGGTGACCCAGGGGGTCATGAAGAAGCTCGTCTTGGCCTCGCTCCTCCTCGCCGCGTGCAGCGGCGACCCCGGTCCGGGCACCGTGGTCCAGTGCCCCGGCCCCGACTGTCCGTGCACGGGGCTCGCCTGCCTCTGCGGCGGCGGGCTCTCCTGCGGGCTCGACTGCGTCGCCTTCGAGGGCACCCTGTGCGCGCTCGACTGCACCGACGGCAACGTCTGCGAGACCGACTGCGGCGCCGAGACCTGCGACGTCTCGTGCGAGGCGATGAGCACGTGCGACGTGGTCGCGATGGGCGACGCGAACGTCGACTGCACCACCGACTCGACGTGCACGGTGGTGACGGCGGGGGATGGCGCGAACCTCGAGTGCGAGTCGGGCGCGGACTGCACGTTCGAGGCGGGGGGCGCCGACGCCGACGTCGAGTGCACGGGGATGAGCCGCTGCACCGCCAGCGCCGGGCGCGACGCGGACGCGCGCTGCGAGGCCTCCGACTGCGACTTCACGGTGGCCGACGAGGGCGACGTCGACTGCAGCGCGGGAGCGACGTGCTCCGCGACCTGCGAGGCGGACTGCACGATCGCCTGCCGCGACACGTCCACGTGTACCATTCGGTGCGCGGGCGAGACCGAGTTCCGGATGGTCGAGGGCACGGAGGGACGCTGTGGTGGCTGAGCGCGTGCGGATCGTGGTCCTGGCCGTCGCCTCGGCCGTCCTGTTCTTCGGTTGTTCGAGCTCGCGTCTCCCGGATCTGCCGCCGTGCCCCGGCCCGGCGTGTACGTGCCCGAACCCCGACGACTGCACCTGTGACTCGCACGCGGAGTGCGCGCTGAGCTGCGGAGACGAGTGCAACTTCCATTGTCGCGAAGACTCGAACTGCGCGTCGGAGTGCGGCAATCGCTGCACCCTCGAGTGCGTCGAGGACACGACCTGCACGCTCTACGCGGGCGACGACAGCAACATCACGTGCACCGCGGCGACGTGCACCATCGAGGTCGGCGCGGGCTCCGACGTGACGTGCCGCGACCGCGGCTCCTGCGAGGTCACCTGCCTCGGCTCGTGCAGCATCTCGTGCGAGGGCGCGGCGAGCTGCCGCTACCGGTGCGGCGTCGGCGCCGACCTCGTCGAAGGCGGAGGCTCGTGCGGGTGAGCGTGCTGGTGCTCCTCGTCCTGGCGTCGGGGTGCGCCACGACGCGGCCGTGGGAGCGCGAGGCGCTCTCGAGCGAGGTCATGCGCATGGACGGCGACGAGGACGAGGCGGCGCTGCGCCACCACGTCCTCTCCACGCGCGAGGGCACGGCGGGGAGCCTGGGCGGCGGCGGTGGAGGATGCGGCTGCAATTAGCCTCGGGCCTGCTCGGCGCGCTCGTCCTCCTCTCGATCTCGGCCTCCGCGCAAGCGCAGGGGGCGGAGACGCGGCTCGCGATCGACGCGCTCTACTACACCGACACCGACAACGTGATGGCGATCTCGCCCGCGGTGGCGCTGCGGCATCGCTTCGAGGACGGCGGCGGGGTGGGGGTGCGCGGAGCCGTCGACGTCGTGAGCGCGGCGAGCGTCGACGTCGTCTCGCACGCGACGCAGGGCTTCGAGGAGGTGCGGACCGAGGGCGCCGCAGACGCGACGATCCCGATCGACGACGCGGCCCTCCACCTCGCGTGGCGCACCTCCTACGAGCCCGACTACCTCTCGAACGGGCTCTCGGCCGGGCTCGAGCTGCGGCTCGGCTCCCCCGACACGGTGCTCGACGCGCGCTATGGGCTGAGCTGGGACGTGGTCGGGCGCACGGGGACGCCGTGGTCCGCGTTCTCCGAAGATCTCTTCACGCACTCGGCCTCGCTCTCGCTCACGCAGACCCTCGGGCCCGAGACCGTGCTGCGGCTCGTGTACTCGCCGACGGTGCAAGACGGCTTCCTCGAGAAGCCGTACCGCTACGTCCCGCTCTTCGACGAGGCGGGGCAGCGCCTCGCGTACCGCGCCCCCGAGAACGTGCCGGATCTGCGGCATGGTCACGCGATCGGGGCGCGCCTGCTCCAGCACCTCGCGCCGATCGGCGGCTCGCTGCGCGTCGACTATCAGCTCTACGTCGACGGCTGGGGGGTCACCGGGCACCTCGCCGAGCTCGTGGGCCTCGCCACCATCACCGACGGCCTGCGCCTCGGGCTGCGCGGCCGCGTCTACGGCCAGACCGCGGCCTCGTTCTGGCAGCGCGAGTACCGCGTCACTCCGGGCGAGGTCCCGGGCTGGCGCACGCTCGACCGCGATCTGTCGCCCTACGTCTCGGCGACCGGCGCGGCGCGGATCGAGTGGAGCGCGGGCGAGCTCGCCGGCTACGCCGACGCCGCGGTCACCTACACGCGCTTCTTCGACTTCCTCCTCCTCGACGATCGCGTGGCGATCGTGACGCAAGCAGGTTTGCGATGGACACCCTGAAGAAGATCCTGATCCCCGGCCTCTTCCTCTCCCTCTTCGGCTGCATCGGCGTCAGCCCCGAAGAGGCCCGCGCGGCCGCGATCGGCGGCGAGGAGTGGGACGACGACGGCGACGAGGAGCACAACCCGGGGCTGCCGTGCCTCGCCTGCCACGATCGCGACTACAGCCCCGGCGACGACGTGTTCGCGCTCGCGGGCACGATCTTCCTCCACGCCGAGGACCCCGACCACGACGGCCTGGCGGGCGTCACGGTGCACGTGCGCGACGCGCGCGGGCGCGAGATCGAGGCGATCACCAACGGCGCGGGCAACTTCATGTTCGAGGTCGAGGAGGGCGAGTCCGAGCGCATGCGCGACGACGGCAAGACGCGAATCGGGTTCTGGCCCGAGTACCCGATGGAGGTGTGGATCGAGTCGGGCGGCACCGAGCAGCGCATGCGCGGCCTGATCCGGCGCGAGGGGAGCTGCGCGAGCTGCCACGCGGGCGCGCCGAGCGCGACGTCGGTCGGCCGCGTGTTCCTGATGGAGCCCGCGCCGTGAGACGGATCGCCGCGCTCTCGCTCGCGCTCGCGGGGTGCGTCGCGCCCGCGGACCCGGACGCGCTCCCGCGCTACGACGTGGACTTCTACCAGGCACACGTCGACCCGGTGGTGGCCTGGTCCTGCGCGAGCCTCGAGTGCCACGGCGTCGACGGACGTCCGCTCCGGCTCTACGCCGAGGACGGCCTGCGCGCCTCCGACGGCCTGCGCGGTCACCCGTTGACCCGCGCGGAGGCGGGAGAGAACGCGCTCGCGTTCGCGGCCGTCGACCCCGAGCCGGCCACCGTAGACGAGCACATCGCGTTGACGAAGCCCTTGGCCGTCGAGGCCGGCGGCATCGAGCACGCGGGCGACCCGCTCTGGCCGAGCCGCGAGGATCCCTCGTACGTGTGCCTGCGCGGCTGGCTCGCCGGTGATCCCAGCGCGGCCGCCGCCTGCGACGAGGCCGCGCGGCGCGTCGTGCCTCCGCCGTGAGGGTTGCGCGGCGACGCGCGACCGCGGCGGCAGGGTCTCGCAGGCACGACTCGGTTCATGCTCTCGGGCACGCGCCTCCGAGCGTCACCGCCAGGGCGCGCCCTCGAAGGTGAGGATCGACAGCGGGTGGATCGGCGCGCCGCCCGCGAGCGCCTCGCACGCGTCGATCACCTCGCGGCCGCGGAGCGGCATCGCGCGGAGCTCGTCGAGCGTCGCGAAGCGCGCCTCGAGCGTGTGCTCGTTCGGCGTCGAGCGCGGCTGCGCGCCCGGGCGCGCGTTCGCGGCGAAGAACACGCGGAGCCGCACCGCGTCCGGGAGCGGCGTGTGCTCGACGCGGAGCACGCCCTCGAGCTCGACCACGAGCCCGGACTCCTCGAGCGTCTCGCGCCGCGCCGCGTCGACGAACGGCTCGCCCTTCTCGACGCGCCCGGCCGGCAGGTACCACCCGCCGCCGTGCTTGCGCTCGTGCACCACCAGGAATTCGTCGCCGCGCCGCACGACCACGACGACGAAGAACCAACCCGGGATCGCGTGACGGCTCATCGCGCCCGCGATGATAGAGGGGTAGGAACGCGCGAGACAGGAAACCGATCGCCGCCGCGGCCGATGAGAGGGCATGATGAACTGCCCCGTGGGTGGCCCTCCGATCCGCGTGCTCGTGGTCGACGACCACGAGGTCGCCCGCCGCACCGCGGCGCGCGCCTTGGCCCTCGCGTCGGTCCGCGCCGAGGTCGCGGGCGGCGTCGCCGAGGCCCGCGCGCGCCTCGACGAGCGCCGGGACTGGTGCGGGCTGATGGCCGACCACCACCTCCCCGACGACACCGGCCTCGCGCTCGCGCGCGAGGTGCGCGCGCGCTTCCCCGGACTGCCGATCGCGATCATGACCGGGGACGACGAGGTCGCGAACGACGTGATCGCCGCGGGCCTGAGGTTCCTGCGCAAGCCCTTCGGGCTGGCCCACCTCCAGCCGTACGTCGAGGAGGTCCGCGACTACGCGCGAGGGCCCGACGGACCCCGGGTGGGCCGATTCGCGGAGCGGCGCGGCCTGCCGCCGAGGGAGCTCGCCGTGCTCCGACGGCTGGTGGCCCGCAGGTCGGATCGCCAGATTGCGGTCGAGCTCGGCATCGCGCCGTCCACGGCGCGCACGCATCGCCGGCGCATCTACGACCGCGCGGGGGTCCGCAGCCTCGACGACCTCCTCGCGCTCCTCGAGCGCGAGGCGAATAGCCCTGAACGGTGTCCCCCCGCCATGGGGGATTTCCTGCCCGAGAGTTGCAGGTAGCCTGTCTCACGCGCGTGGGATCGAGGAGGTCCTGATGAGCTCGAGGAGGCGGTCGGGCGGAGTGGACGCGGGCCGAGACGTCACGTCTCGTTGCGCCTCGCGCCCGCAACTCTCCTTGCTCGGAGCGGTCGTGGTCGTGGCGTCGTCGATGACGAGCGCGACGGCGCACGCGTACCGCGCGCTCGCCGACGTGGAAGGGAGCGACGCGCCCATCGTCTGGAGCGCGCCGCGCTTGACCGTCTCGTTCGCGTCCCCGCCCGAGATGTCCGACGGCGAGCGCGCGCTGTTCGAGCGCGAGCTCGACGCGGCGCTGCGCGTCTGGAGCTCCGTCGAGTGCGCCGGCGTGGAGCTCGCCGTCGACGACGACGGAGACGTGCGCGTCGAGCTGATCGAGGACTGGGCGGCGCGAGGCTTCGACGAGGGCGCGGCCGGCGCCACCGACGTGGTGCTCGTGACCGCGCCGGACGGCGGCGCCG
>JAYRVK010000345.1:0-3612 GCA_041918555.1 Sandaracinaceae bacterium | reverse complement strand
TCGCCGAGCTCGGTCTCGAGGACCTGCGCCTGATCCTGGAGGAAGCGCACGCGCTCGCCGTCCGTCTCCGCGAGGCCGATGCGCACGTCGAAGAGCGCCGCGACCTTCTCGGTCGCGCCGGTCTCGCGGTACACGGGCTCGAGCACCTCGACGACCTCGGCGGCGAGCGCGTCGTCCTCGAGGAGCGCCTCCATCGCGGCGACGGCGCGCGTCTCCGTCGGGTCGCGCTCGAGCACCTCGCTGAACGCGCGGAAGGCCCCGCGTCGATCGCCGAACTGCTCCTGCTTGAGCAAGCCGAGCCGGAGGAGCAGCTCACCGCGCTCTACCGGATCTCCGGCGGCCTGCACGCGGCGATCGAGGATCTCGCCGAGCTCCGGCCACGCGCCGAGCTTGGTGTAGAGGCGGTCGAGCGCGCCGAGCGCGACGTCGTCGTCGCCGCCCTGCTCGATCGCGCGGGTGTAGGCCTCGACCGCGCGCGCGTCGTCGCCGAGGTGCTCCTCCGCGATCACCGCGAGCCGCCCGTAGAGCGCGCGGCCCACGTCGGGCTCGAGCACCGAGGACGCGCGCACCGCGAAGGCGTCGGCGGCCTTCTCCCAGCTGCCCAGCGACGCGGCGAGGCGCTCGATGTCGTCGGCGGTGCCCGCGTCGGAGGGGTCCTCGCCGAGCGCGCGAGTGTAGGCGTCGAACGCGGCCCCGAGGTCGGCGCGGCCGTGCTCGTGGACCTCGGCGAGGCGCCGCAGCTCCGCGAGCTTGTCCGCGGGGTCGTACGCCGCGGCGGCCTTCGCCGCGAGCAGCTCGGCGAGCTCGTCCCAGCGCTCCTGGGTGCGCAGGAGCGGCTCCACGATCTCGCCCGCCGGCTCGCGGTAGTCGTCGAGCTTGCTGATGCGGAGGAGCGCCGCGATCGCGGGCTCGAAGTGCGCGTCGAGCTCGAGCACCTCTTGATAGGTCGAGAGCGCGGTCAGGACGTCGTCCATCTCGCGCTCGAGCACCTCGCCCGCCCGGAACAACAGCCCCACGCGCTTCTGCAAGTCTTCTTGCATCCCCGCCTGCAGCCGCAGGTTCTCGAGCAGATCCGGCCACTGCCCCTCGCGCTCGTAGAGGCGCGCGAGCGCCTCGATCGCCTCGAGCTGACCCGCGTCGTCGTCGAGCGCGCGGCGGTACGCGTCGATCGCCTCGTGCGGCCGGCGCAGGTGGTGCTCGTTCACGCGGCCGAAGCGGAGCGCGAGGTCCACGCGGACCTCCGGATCCTGCTCGGCCTCGAGCCGCCGGCGGAGCACGTCCGCGAGCTGCTCGTGATCGCCCGCGGCCTCGTAGAGGCGGTCGAGCGCCTCGAGCGCGTACGCGTCGTTCTCGTCCTCCATGAGCGCGGCGCGGTAGGCCTCGACCGCCCCCGGAGGATCGGCGAGGAGCTCCTCGAGCACCGAGCCGGCGCGCTGGAGCAGCTCGCCCCGCTCCTGCGGATCGTACGAGCGCTCTACCTTCCGGCGGAGCACCGCCACGAGACCGCGCCAGTCGCCGACCATCGTGTGCAGCGACTCGAGCGAGTCGAGCGGGGTCGGATCGTCCTGGTCGATCAGGAGCAGCCGCTCGTAGGTCTCGATCGCCGAGCGCGGGTCGCCGCGCATCTCGTCGTGCACGCGCGCGATCTGCGAGAGCAGCTGGACCTGCACCGTCGTGTCCTCGGTGGACTTGAGCGCCTCCTCGTAGGCCGCGACGTGCGAGTCCCACGTCCCGAGCTCCTGGGCGATCCGATCCACCTGGCTGCGCACGTCCTCGGCGTCCGGCTGCGCGGCCAGCGCGCGCGCGTACGCGTGGAACGCGAGCTGGAGGTCGCCGGCCCGCTCCTCGTGCAGCTCCGCGATCTGCGAGAGCAGCCGCACGCGATCGTAGGCCTCGTCGGTCGTCGCGGCGCGCGCCTCGTAGATCGCGATGCGCTTGCGCCACTGATCGGTCGCTCGGTAGATCGGCTCGAGGATCTCGATGATCCGCGCCTGATGGTCGGGCGACTGCACGAGCGTCTCGAGCGCGACCACCGTCTCCGCGTGGTGCGGATCGGACGCGGTGATCTCCTCGAACACGTCGATCGCGGCCGAGGTGTCCTCGAGCCGATCGAGCAGGACGCGGCCGAGCCGCAGCTTGAGATCGTTCGCGGTAGGGTCGTCTCCCCACAGCTCGATCTGGTGGCGGAGGTGGTCGGCGAGCTCGGCCCAGCGCTCCTGCCGGACCAGGAGCTCGTCGAGCGCCGCGATCGCGTTCGCGTCCTCACCGTCGATCATCAAGATGTCGCGCTGCGCCTCGATCGCGCGCTCCGGCTGCGCCAGCTCCTCCTCGAGGAGCCGCGCGCTCTTGCGCAGGAACGCGATGCGCTCCTCGTCGGACTCCGCGGCGTCGGACTGCTCGCGGTAGAGGCGCAGGAGATCGTCCCACGCCTTCTGCCGCTGGTAGACGGACTCGAGCGCGATGAACGCGTCGTGGTTGCCCGGCTCGAAGCGGAGCGCGCGCGCGTAGAGGGGCGCCGCCTTCGCGAGGTCACCCACGCGCTCGTCGTAGAGCTGGCCCGTCACGAGCGCGAGCCGCGCCGTCTCCTCGTCGTCGGCGGAGATGTCGTCGAGGGTCTCGCGGTAGATCTCCGCGAGGCGATCCCAGCGCTCGAGCACCCGCGCCAGGCGCGAGAGCGTCTCCCACGTCGCGTGGTCGCGCGGGTCCTCGCGGAACAGGCGCGCGTACGACTCGAGCGCGCCGTCGAGATCCTCGAGGTAGTCCTCGTGGATCTGCCCGAGGCGGGTGAGGTGCGCCTTGCGCGCGTCGAGATCGCTCTCCGCCGCGAGGCGGGCTTCGATGCACGCGGTCACGCGCGGCCAGTCCATCTTCTGGAGGAACACCGGCTCGAGGATCTCGGCCGCGCTCGCGCGGTGCTCCTCGTCCTCCATCAGCCGCTCGAGGGCCGCGATGGTCGGCGCGTGCGATCCGTCGAGGTCCAGGGCCGCGCGGAACTGCTCGGTGGCGGCCCACGGATCCTGGAGCTTCTCGAGCTGCACGAGCCCGAGCCGATGGCGGATGGTGACGGGCTCGCCGACGCGATCCTCGATCATGCGCTCGTAGTGCCGCGCGAGGTCCTCGTGGCGCTCGGCGCGCGCGTACAAGCGCTCGAGACCCTCGTAGGCCTCGCGGGGCTGGGTCTCCGCGAGCGCCTGCTCGAAGCACTCGATGGCGTTCGGGATCTCGCCGGTGTGGCGCTCGCCGATCGCGGCGCGCCGCAACAGCAGCGGCACGCGCTCCTCGGGCGTGGTCGCCATGTCGGTCTTGCGCCGCAGGACGTCGAGCAGGGCCGGGTGATCCTCCGCGGCCTCGGTCAGCGCCTCGAGCGCGTCGAGCGCCTCGACGTGCTCGGGCTGGGTCTCGAGGACGTTCTCGTAGTACGTGCGCGAGAGCGTCGGGTCGTCGAGCCGATCGCGCGCCACCGCGGCGACCTGCAAGTAGGCTTGCGCCTGGAGATCCGCGTCCATGATGTCGGGAGCGATCTCGCGGAGCAGCGCCGCGTAGTCGGACCACCGCTCGCTGTCGGCCGCGAAGCGACCGAGCTCGCGGAGCATGTCGCCGAGGTCGTCCTCG
>JAYRVK010000344.1:0-8156 GCA_041918555.1 Sandaracinaceae bacterium | reverse complement strand
CGGGCCTCTTCGGCCGCGCGCGCCTCGGCCTCGGCCTCCCTGGCGACGGTCTGCGTCGAGTCTCCGCGGGCGCGCACATCGTCATCGTTGACGGTCAGCGCGTGGTCGTTGACGGCGACCTGGGTCGTCGCGATGCCCGTGCGCGCGTGCGCCGGGAACTGGATGACGTTGTTCGCCGTGCTCTGCGCCTCGGCGTTCATCTCTTCGGAGGCCTCGCGACCTGCCTGCCCGCGCCGCTTTCGCCGTCCACGTCTCCTGATTGCCATGCGCCTACCGTCTTCCCGCTGGTCGTCCGAAGGTGAGTCGTCTCGGGTCTCGTCTGCTTCCAAGTCAGGAGAAGGTTCGCGCTCGTCCCACTCGGTGGCAGCCTCGTCCGCCGTCATTGCAGCGCTCGTGCCGGCGAATGGATCGGTGGCAAGGCCCGGCTCAGCCGGGGTCGGATGTCCAAGGGAACCGGCACGCTCCGGCACAGCCGTGTCGATCGCTGCGTCGATCTCGTTAGCGAACGCACGATCGGCGGGCGGCGGCTGGGTGGGCGGCCGCGGGATCAGCGCATCGGAGATGCTGTCGCTCAGGCCGAGCCCGGGGACCACCGCGGGCTCGGAGGGCCCGCTCCCGACCACGAGCTCCTCGTCGACGCGATCGCCCGAGGTGCGCCCGGTCGGGTAGATGATCCCCTCGAAGTAGAGCTTCGTGATGGCCGTCAGCGTCTCGAGGTCGTCCTGCGCGGCCGCATCGACCACCTCGATCAGCGAGCGCCGACCGTCGATGTGGCGCAGGATCGTGTTGATCTCGTCGGGGATCTCCGCGAGGCGCTCGACGAGCTCGTCCTCGGAGACCTCGAACACGTTGTCGAGCGAGGGGATCTGCTCGAGCAGCCGGCCCCACTCGTCGACCCGTCGCATCCCCTCCATCAGGATCGCCTGGGTCGAGGACCGGATGCGCTGCTCCACGCGCACGGGGCGGAAGTCGATCTCGAACTCGCCCTCGTTCCAGAGCAGGAGACGGTAGATCGCGGGCTCGCCCGTGAGCGCGCCGAGCTCGGCGTCGAGCAGCTGCCCTTCGCGGAACGTGATCGTGCCGCGCTGCGCGCCGCTCGTGAGCTCGAGCACGCCCGACTTGCGGCTGATGTCGATCGTCTGGAGCAGATCGACGAGCCCCATGTCGCCGAGCGAGCCGGTGAAGCGCGTCTTGCTCACCGAGGTGCGGCGCGCGAGGCCCTCGCGCTCCTGTCGCTGCAGCGTGAGGTTGATGCGTGTGATGATCTCTTTGATGTAGATGGGCTTGGTGAGGTAGTCCTCCACCCCGAGCTCGAGCCCCCGCACCTTGCTCTCCACCGAGCTGTCGCTCGACAGGAACATGAAAGGGAGCTTGTCGCCGCTCTGGCGCCGCAGCTCCTCGACGAGCTCGAACCCGTTCATCCCCGGCAGGCGCGTGTCCGACAGGATCAGGTCCGGCGCGGAGAGGTCGACCATCTCGAGCGCCTCGCCCGCGTCGCCGCACGTCGCCACCGAGTAGCCGGCCTTGCGCAGGCTGACTTCCAGCACTCGCAGACTGCGCGGATCGGCGTCGACGAGCAGGAGACTCTTCTTGGCCACGGTGTGTCGGTCCCGGCGCGCGACAGGGAGGAACGCGCACCGAAGCATGGGTAGGCCGCGCGGAGGGTGTCAAGCCTGCCCACCCGCCCGTTCTACCGATTGACCCCCGCGCGCCGGCTCGCATATCGTCCTGCGCATGTCGCTCCGGAAGGCCTGCGTGCTCGCGCTGCTCGGTTCGCTCGCTGCCGCCACGATGATGGCGTGCGGGGAAGGTGAGGGCGGCGACCTCGAGATCCTCAACATCGACCCGCGCGCCGGGGCGACCTCCGGCGAGCAGCCCATCCGGATCATCGGCAACAACTTCCGCCGCGACATCAGCTACACGGTGTACTTCGGGACCAAGGCGTCCGAGCGCTCGACGATCCTCGACGATCACACGCTGCTCGTGGCCACGCCGGTGGTCGAGGAGCCCGGGGCGGTCGACGTGATCGTCGCGGCCGACAACGGCCCGGCGTTCCGCATCCGCGAGGGCTTCCGCTACGAGGACATGGGCGGGAACGTGATGGAGAACGTCGGCAGCGCGACCAGCGGTCAGGGCCAAGAGCGCTTCTGAGCCTCAGCGCGGCCAGGCCATCACGATCACCACGGCGATCGCGTTCGGTCCCGTGTCCTCGCGCGTGCCCTGCGCGACGCCGATGCCGAGGTAGCGGATCCCTGGATCGAGCGTCGGCTCGAGCGCGCCGGCCTCGTCGACCTCCGACACCACCGCCATCACCCCACCGATGCGGCGGTAGGCGATCGCGAAGCGTCGAAGGCTCGCGCTCGCGTCGTCGACCGCGTCCTGCTGCGTGAGCTCGGGGTCGCGGAAGAACTCCTGTGCCGCGTCGCGCGCGGCCGCCGCGAGGTTGTCCTCGAGCTCGGCCGGCGGAGCGCCCCGCGCGCTGCGCGCCGCGTTGATCCGCGCGAGGAGCCGCCTCGGCGCGTCCCCGAGATCCACCTCGCCCTGCATGCGCACGAACACCTGCGTGACGATGAAGGCGCTCCGCGCCCCCTCGGGCTGCGCCACGACGCCGATGCCCACGTGCGTCACGTCCGCGTTGACGAGGTTGGCCCGGTGCCCGGGGCTCTCCATGAGCCCGCGGTGGATCTCCTCGGCCGAGTAGCCGCGGCCGATGTTCTCGAGCACGAGCCCGCTCGGCAGGTGCGCGGCGCGGACCCGATCGAGCGCCGAGCCCGTCGTCGGCGACGTGTGCCCGATGAAGTCGTGCTCGACCATGTCGTGGCTGTGCGCGGCCGCGACGGCCTGCACCGCCCCGTCGGCCTGGAGCGGCGCGAGGCCCGCGTCGCGCCGCGTGCGATTGACGAGCTCGAGGAGCTCGCGCGCGACGCTCTCGGGGTCGCGCCCCCCCCCGCCGCCGCCGTCGGCCAGGCGCACCGTGCTCGGGACCGACTCGCCGACGTACACGGGGAAGTTCGCGATCACCGTGTCGCCGTGCGCGCCGCGGCCGAGCAGCTCCACGCGGTAGACGCCGGGCGCCTCGGTCGGCACGCGCACGTCGAGCTCGGGGCCGCTCCCCGCGGGGAAGCGGCGCACCGCGCCGCCTGGCGGCTGCACGACGACGGTGGGGTTCCGATGGTCACCGAGGAGCCGGCCGCGCACGCTCAGGGCCTCGCCCGGCGTGGCGGTCCGCGCCAGCGGCTCGAGCTCGACCCAGCGCCAAGAGAGCATCACGACGGCGACAATGAGATTTGCTCGCTCTACGACGGCGGCGCCCCAGCGGTTGTAGGTCTGGCGCGCCATGAACTGGCCCACGCTGCTCTCGATGCCCCCGCGGATCACCGCCGCGGGCTGGCCGAGCACCATGATGTGGGGGACCGGCTCGACGAGGCCGAGGTGCCGCGAGAAGAACTCGACGACCTCGTTCGGCGGCGGCTCTCCGTCGGGCCCGAGCCGATCGGCGATCCAGCTCGCGAGGCGCGCGAGCCGCGGGTCGGCCTCGAGCGGCATCGAGCGCGCCGCGGCGGCCGCCTCGACTCCGGCCCGGACGTCCTCCGCGCCCACGGAGCCGAGGACCGCCACCCCCGCCGTCGCGGCCGTCGCGTACGTGTCGACCGAGGGCTCCGGGGCGTCCACCTCGGTGTAGCGCTCGCCCTCCAACGTGCGCCGGCCTGCGTCCTGCGCGCCGCACGAAAGCGAGAGCGAGAAGAGCCCCACGACGAGCCACCGACGACGCATCCGCGGACTCTATCAGGCGGCGCGGTCTACTGCGCCCACGGGTCGACCACCTCGCTCGTGCGCGGGCGGATCGGCGGCGGCGGGTGCGACGGCGGCAGCGCGGGCGGCGGCCCGATCGGCCCGACCACGGGCTGCGGCAGCGGGCGGCGCCGGCCCGAGGAGGGGGCGGGCGTCGGCTCGAGCGTGAGGCTCACCGTGTCGCCGGTCTGCGGGCTGATCTGGACCGTGCCCTCCCGATGGTCGCGGAGCCGCAGGGTCACCGTCTGCGTCCCCGTCGCGGGGCGCGGGAGCTCCACCGGCGTGTTGCCTACCATGACGCCGTCGAGCAGCACCTCGGCCCCGACCGGCTCGGAGACGATCGCGACCATCGGCACGGGCGCGGGCGGAGGCGGCGGCACCGGGGCGACGACGGGCGGCGGCGTGGGTTGTACGCTCGCGGGCTGCGTGGGGTCCGGAGACGGAGGCGGCGTCGGGTCGGCGGGTTGGGCCGCGGCGGGAGGAGGCGGATCGTCGGCGAGGGCGCTCGCCTGGCCGTCTTCGTCCTCCGCCGTCATCAGGAAGACCCCCGTCCCCACGCCGCCGCCGACGAGGACCAGGACGAGCACCGCCAGCCCGATGAGCGCGACGGGCGCGCCCGCGGCCCGCGGCGGGGTCGCGTACGTCGCGACGGACGGCTCGAGCGCGTCCGCTAGGCCCGACGGGGGCGCGACGTGGGGCCGACCGCCCATCGCGATCGCGCCGCCGGCCGCAACGGTGTCGAGGTCGGCGATCAGCTCACCCATCGACTGATACCGGTGGTCAGAGTTCTTCTCGAGCGACTTCAGGATCATCCCCTCGAGCGGGCCCAGCGCCGCGCCCTTGAGGTCGGTCGGGCGCGGCGGTGCCTCGAACATGTGCTTGGAGAGGATCCCCATGAAGGTGTCCGCGTCGAACGGCACCTTGCCGGTGAACATCTCGTACATGATCACGCCGAGCGCGTAGATGTCCGTGCGCTGATCGACGCTGTGCCCCGCCGCTTGCTCGGGCGACATGTAGTGCGGCGTGCCGAACACCATGCCGGTCTTGGTGAGCTTGCTCGCCGCGCCGCCGACCTTGGCGACGCCGAAGTCGAGCACCTTCACGAACTGCGGGTCGCCGCCCTGTCGGATGATGAAGATGTTGTCGGGCTTGAGATCGCGGTGGACGATGCCTCGCGCGTGCGCGGCCTCGAGCGCCGACGCGATCTGCCGGATGAGGTGCACCGCGGTCTGCACGGGGACCGAGCCCCCCGTGGAGATCATCTCGGAGAGCGAGACGCCCTCGAGGTACTCCATCACGAAGAAGACGGCGCCGTCCGGCAGGCGGCCGAAGTCCGAGATGTCGATGATGTTCTGATGCCCGATGCTCGTCGCGGCCTGCGCCTCCTGCATGAAGCGCTGCACCACCTCGGCGTCCTTGCTGCTGTCGCCGCGCAGGACCTTGAGCGCGAGCTTCTTCTGCAGGACCGTGTGCGTCGCCATGTAGACGACGCCCATCCCGCCCTCGCCGATCTGCTTCTCGATGCGGTAGCGGCCGTCGATCACGCGGCCGAGGAGCGGGTCGACCGCGGGCTCCTGGCGCGACTCGACCTCGTACGTCGGGCTTCCGTCGTGCGGACAGAACTGGATGGCCTCCTCGAACCGAGTTCCGCACTGCGGACAGATGCGCATCGCGACCGTCCGAGTGTAGGAGTTGCGCCGAGCTTGGCGCAAGCGACGCGAAGCGGCGCTCAGCCTCCGTCGGCGGGCGCGCTCGCGTCGGTCGCACCGTCGAGCGCGCCGCCGTCGTCGAGCGCGCCGCCATCGTCGAGCGCGCCGTCGAGCGCGCCGCCGTCGTCGAGCGCGCCGCCGTCGTCGAGCGCAGCATCGAGGTCGGAGCCCGCGTCCGACCCGCCCGCGTCGCCGGCGTCGGGCCGCGCCGCGCGGCACACCCCGCCGCTGCACGCGAGGTGCGCCTGGCACTCGGACGACCGCGTGCAGGGCTCGCCCTCGCCCTTGAGCGGGTCGGGCGTGTAGCCGCACCCGCGCGACGACTGGAGGAAGGCCATCGCGAGCGTCGCGACGAGAACGAGCGCGATGCGGGCGACGGAGACCACGACGTGAGGATGGGGCCCGGCGCCGCGGTGTCAAACCGCGGCGCAGGCCCTCACGCGAAGCGAGTGCCGCAGTTCGCGCAGAACTTCGCGCCGGGGGGACCGACGGTGCTGCACGAGGGACACGGCTTGGGCTGCGGCGGCGCGAGCGAGGTGCCGCACTCCGCGCAGAACTTCCCGGGCGGGACGCTCGCCCCGCACCCCGGGCACGCGATCATGCCGCCGGCCGCGGCCGGCGCGGACGCGCCCGGCGCGGCGCCCTGGGGCGGGTAGCCTTGCTGGGGCGGATAGCCCGGCTGCGGCGGGTAGCCCGGCTGCGGCGGGTAGCCCTGCTGCGGCGGGTAGCCCTGCTGCGGCGGGTAGCCCTGCTGCGGCGGGTGGCCCTGCTGCGGCATGTTCTGCGCGAACATGTTCGCCATCGCGAAGCCCATGCCCATCCCGGCGCCGCCCATCATCGCGCCGCCGCCCTCGCCGCCGCCCTTGGCCATGCCCTGCCCGGCGCCGAGCATCGCCTCGCCCGCCGCGTACTGCATGTAGTTGCCGTCGCCGAGCTCGGCCTTGGCGGCCTTCTTCACCTCGAGGTCGGCGTAGCGCGCCTGCGCCTCCTCGAGGCGCTTCTTGTCGTCGTCGTCGAAGTTGATGTTGAAGTCGCCGAGCTCGAGGAACTGCACGCCGATCTCGGAGAGGTCCTCGCACTTCTGCATGAACATCTGGCCGATCTCGTCGTGGTAGGCGGCCAGGTGCTGCACCTCGATCTCTTGCTTGATGATGAACTGCGGGAGCGTCTTCTTGACCGCGTTCTTGAACTTGGTCGTGATCCAGCGCTCGACCTGCTCGTTCGACTGCTGGCCGCCCATGCCGAGGTAGCCGACGAGGAAGCGATCCGGGTGGACGATCCGCCACGCGTACTCGCCGTAGATGCGCGGGCTCAGCGTGATCTTGAGCGCCGGGTCCTTGATCGGCGGGAGCGCGTCGCCGAAGCGCGCGCCGCGGATGGGGCGCATCTGCACGAAGTAGAGATCCGTGACGAAGATGTTCCCGCCGGTGAACGAGTCGACGAGGTTCGAGAGGAACGGGATGTTGCCCGTGCTCAGCGTATGGCGCTGACCCGCGCCCGCGGTGCGCAGGACGCCGACGAGCGCGCCGTCGCGGAAGAACACCGCCGCCTCGTCCGCGTCGACGGTGAGCTGCGAGAACATGGGGATGGTCTGTTCGGGGTGCTTGTAGACGATGTACTGCTTCGCCGCGTCGGGACGCGCGATCATCATCTCGCGCGTGCCCTGCCTGATGAAGTCCATGATCCCCATGTCGTCTCTCCTAGGTGAGTCGGCCCGCCGAGGATAGCGATCGCGCGGGAACGTTTCTACCGTTGAAACTCTGTCCGCCCTCTGCTGTCCGCCTCGCATGCGCCTCAACGTCTCCCTGCTCCCCTTTCTTCTCGCGGTCGCGCCCGCCGCCGCGACCGCGCAGGACGGCGGCATCCCGAGCTGGGTGGAGACCGATCCGTTCACGCGCGCCGAGGACGATCCGCTCGGGATCGATCCGACCGATCGCCTGGAGCACGTGGCGCCGACGCGGCCGGAGGAGGAGGTGGAGCGGCCGATCGCCGTCGTGCGCGGCGACGTGCTCGCGGCGATCGCGGGCGTCCACGAGACGAGCCACGCGGTCGAGGTCACGCTCGACCACGGGCTCGCAATCGTCGCGACCGAGCTGCGCTTCGCCTCGCGCGCACGCCACGCGGCCGAGGTGCGCTACCGGCTGGCCGTGCCGAACGGCGCGTCGCTCGCCGCGCTCGAGGTCTGCAACCGCCACGGCTGCCGGCAGGGCGCGCTCGACGCGAGCGCGACGCCCCTCGGTCCGTACGACGACGCGGTGCGCGCGCGCGGGCTCGGGGTCTTGCCGGTCGGGCACGCCGCGCTCGTCGAGGACGACCTCGGCGCCGCGCTGTGGCTGCGGGCCGCGCCGGTCCCGCCAGCCCCCCCCCAGGTGCGCGGAGCGGTCGACGACGCGTGGCTCTCCGTGCGCGTCACCTACGTCGTCGACGCGCCGGTCCGCGGGGGGCGCGTCCGGCTCGCCCTGCCGCCGCGGGGCAACGACGCGCGCGTCGCGCCCGCGGCGGTGCGCGTGCGCTCGGAGCGCCTCACCGGGGGGAGCGTCGACGGGATCGACGCCGTGGAGCGCGCGGTCGAGCGCGCGCCGTGGCAGGCGCTCGAGCTCGTGGCCCGCGTGCCGGACGGCGCGCTCCTCGCGGAGGCGTGGACGATCCCGTGTG
>JAYRVK010000343.1:0-6475 GCA_041918555.1 Sandaracinaceae bacterium | reverse complement strand
TCGTCGAGCTCCTCGATCAGCCCGCGCGCCGTCGGGCCCCCCCCCTCGGGATCCATCCGCATGTCGAGCGGCCCGTCCGCGCGGAACGAGAAGCCTCGCTCGGGACGGTCGAGCTGAGGTGAGCTGACCCCGAGATCCGCGACGATCCCGTCGACCCGAGGCACCCCGACCCCAGCGAGGATCGTGCGCAATTCGGCGAACGCGCCGCGCACGAAGGTGACGCGCTCGCCGTAGCCCGCGAGCCGCGCGCGCGCCGCCGCGAGCGCCGCCGCGTCGCGATCCACTCCGATCACGCGGCCGTCCGGCGCGCTGCGCTCGAGGATGCCCGCGGCGTGGCCTCCGCCGCCGAGCGTCGCGTCGGCGTACACGCCGCCCGGGCGCGGCGCGAGGCAGTCCAGCGTCGGAAGGAGCATGACGGTCTCGTGGTGGAACGCCGGCGCGGGGCTCGTCGCTTTCGCGTCGGTCACAGGCCGAGCTCCGCGAGGCGGCGCGCCATCTCGACGCGCGCGTCGGCGCTGTCGAGCGCGGCCGCGCGCAGCGCGTCGAAGCGCGGCTTGGACCACAGCTCGAGGTGCGTGCCCATCCCCGCCCACAGCGCGTCGCGCTCCAGCCCCGCATAGCCGCGGAGCGCCGCGGGCACGAGCACGCGACCGAGCTTGTCGATCTCGATCTCGACCGCGCCCGAGACGTAGATGCGCCGGATCATCGCGACGCTCGCGTCGAAGCGCGGCAGCTCGGCGAGGCGCGCCTCGAACGCCTCCCACTCGCTCATCGGGTAGGCGACGAGGCAGGGGTCGAGGCCGCTCGTCAGCACGAGCTTCGTCTCGCTCCGAGAGGCGAGCACCTCCCGAAAACGCGACGGTACGGACGTGCGTCCCTTACCGTCGATCGCGTGCTCGTATTGACCCCGGAACATGAGGCTGGCACTCCTTACCACCTCTTACCACTCGCGCGACGGTACGGGCCGGTCCACGGGGTGTCAACTTCATTCGATGAAGGCCCAAGTAGCCGGTTATTGGGGGTTTCCTGGGGTGTGGTGGCAGGTGGATCGAAGTGGGACAGAGGCGGTCGTGCGACCCCTGCTCACCTGCTCAGGAGTCCCCGCTCGCCTGGGGTCCTCGGACCGCGCCGAAGTCGGCTAGAGTGACGTCGTGAGCGACGACCCCGTCGAGGCGATGTGGCAGGAGGTGCTCGCCGCCTTCGACGACGAGGCGGTGCACAAGAAGTTCCTCACGCTGTGCGCGGGGCTCGATCGGCTCGCCGAGGCGGGCGCGCGCTACCGGCCGATCAAGGACGACGCGAGCGACCCGCGCTCGGAGATGGCGAAGAAGCAGGTCGAGCGCCTGCTCGGGCTCGCGATGCAGAACCTCGACGCGATCAAGACGCCGCCGACGCAGCGGAGGGGCCTCCGGACGATCGTGCTGGTCGTGGGCCTCGGGGTGGCCGGCGCGATCATCGCCCACTCGCTCTGGTCGGTGCTCCGCGCGATGTGATCGTTGCGCCCGCGCCGAGCGGCTGGTTACTCTGGCCGCCGAGGGACGCGCGCGTTGCAGCTCGACTTCAAGTCGCGAGAGCTCACGATCAAGCTCGTCTACTACGGGCCGGCGCTGAGCGGCAAGACGACCAACCTCCAGAGCATCCACCAGCTCGTGGCGGGCGACGTCGCGGGCCGCCTCATGACGCTCGAGACGAAGGACGACCGCACGCTCTTCTTCGATCTGCTCCCGCTGACGCTGAGCTCGGAGAAGGGCCTACAGGTCCGCGTGAAGCTCTTCACCGTCCCCGGCCAGGTCATCCACAACGCGACGCGGCGCCTCGTCCTCCAGGGGGCCGACGGCGTCGCGTTCATCGCGGACTCGCAGCGGTCGGAGACGAAGTCCAACGCGAACTCCTTCGTGAACCTGCGCCAGAACCTGACCGAGAACGGGATCGACCCGGCCACGGTCCCGCTCGTCATCCAGTTCAACAAGCGCGACCTCGAGGACATCCGCACCGACGCGGAGATCGATGCGCTGGCCGCGCGCGGCAAGGAGCCGGTCTTCAAGGCGACCGCGATCCGGGGCGTGGGCGTGCTCGAGACGCTGCTGGGCCTGATGGAGATCACGTGGCGCCACCTCGAGGCCAACCACCAGCTCGAAGAGAAGTTCGGCGTGCGCACCGATCCGCTCCTCGCCGAGATGCGCGCGCACCTCGGGGTGAACCGAGCACTCCCGGAGGCGCGCCGATGAGCGAAGCCCCCGACCTCATGCACGCGGACGTCTCGCGCCTCGAGGACATCGTGGACAAGGGCGCGCTGGCCGAGGTCTGCCAGTCGTTCTTCCAGCTCTTCTCGATCCCGATCCGAGTCTTCTCGCGCGACGGCGCGCTGCTCGCCGACGCCCACGAGACGCGGGCGATCTGCACCTACGTCAACACGCTCCGCGAAGGCCGGCGCGCGTGCTCCGCGCTCGTCGGCGAGGTGAAGAGCCTCGATCCGGAGGGCACCGTCGAGCACCCGTGCTTCACGGGCGCGATCTACCGCGTGGTCCCGATCGAGTACCAGGGGCGCCGGCTCGGGCGGTTCGTGGTCGGCCCGTACTTCCCGGCCGAGCTGCGGCGCGTCCCGGGCTCGCTCCTCGTGATCGACGACGAGATCGACGGAGAGAAGGCGCGCATCGCCCTGGGCGAGATGCCGCGCGTCCGCGAGGAGACGGCGCAGCGCCTCTCGGATCACCTGACGCGGATCCTCGACCTCATCATCTTCAGCGGACATCGCTCGTTCCTCACGAGCGAGATGCACGTGGCCAGCGTCCGCGAGAGCTTCCGCGCGCTCGCGGAGAAGAACGCCGCGCTCCAGGAGGCGTACGACAAGCTCAAGGAGCTCGACCGCCTCAAGTCGAACTTCCTCGCGACGGTGAGCCACGAGCTGCGAACGCCGCTGACCTCCATCATCGGCTACTCGGACATGCTCGCGACCGGGATCGCGGGAGAGATGAACCCCGAGCAGGCCGAGTTCGTCGAGACGATCCGCGGCAAGGGCGACCACCTGCTCGCGCTGATCAGCAGCCTGCTCGACCTCGGCAAGCTCGAGCAAGGGAAGTTGTCGCTCTCGCTCGTCCACATCGACGTGCCCGCGCTCATCGACGAGGTGGCCAAGACGCTCGCCCCGGTCGCCTCCAAGAAGGAGGTGCACATCCGCACGCGCGTCGACGGGCCACTCCCGAACGTCAAGGCCGACCCGGTCCGGCTCCGCCAGGTGCTGTTCAACCTGACCGAGAACGCGGTGAAGTTCTCGCCGAGGGCGGGGACGGTGACGCTGTCCGTCCGCGGCTCGGAGCTCGCGGGCGACGACGGCGGCGACGCGATGGGGCTCGTGCTGCTCGCGGCGCCGAAGAGCGCCCTCGAGCTCTCGGTGACCGACGAGGGCCCGGGCATCCATCAGGACGAGTACGAGAAGATCTTCGACGCCTTCTACCAGATCGACGGGAGCTCGACGCGCGAGCACGGGGGCACGGGCCTCGGCCTCTCGATCGTGCGGCGGCTCGTCGACGCGCACGGAGGCGACGTGTGGGTCGAGAGCGAGGTCGGCCACGGGACCACGTTCCGCTTCACGATCCCCGAAGCCGACGAGTGAGCGCTCGATGACCGAGGACGATCTCCTCGCGACGCTCCGCGCGCGCCTCGGATGCATCACGGATCCGCGCGTGGCCATGGGCATCGGCGACGACGCGGCGGTCCTCGCGGACGGCACCGTCCTGTCGATCGACGCGATCGTCGAGGGAGCCCACTTCGAGCGCGCGTGGCTCTCGCTCGGCGACGTCGGCCATCGAGGCACCATCGCCGCGCTCAGCGACCTCGCGGCGATGGGCGCGACGCCGGTCGCGGTGCTCTCCTCGGTCGTCGCGCCGGCCGCCGAGGACGTGCTCGCGGTGATGGAAGCCGCGAGCGCGGCCGCCCACGCGTGCGGCGCGGCCATCGTCGGCGGGAACGTGGCGCGCGGCCCGTCGCTCGCGCTCCACACCGCGGTGGTCGGGCGCACGCGGAGCGCGTGGCGACGCGCCGGCGCGTGCATCGGCGACGCGATCTATGTGACGGGGACCGTCGGGGCGGCCGCCCTGGGGTGGCGCGCGCTGGCCGCGGGGATCGAGCTCCCCGCATACGCGGCCCGATGGCGCCGGCCGCGGGCCCGCTTCGACGTGATCGCGCACGTCGCGCCGAGCGCGTGCGTCGACGTGTCCGACGGAGTGGCGCTCGACCTCTCGCGCCTCTGCGCCGCGAGCGGGGTAGGCGCGTCGATCGAGCTCGCGCGCCTCCCCGTCGAGGACGGCTTCGCGGCGGCCGCGGCGCGCGTGGGCGCGCGCGCCGACGACCTCGCGCTCGGCGGCGGGGAGGACTACGAGCTCCTCTTCACGATGCCCGCCTCGCTCGACCCGTCGATCGCCACCCAGATCGGGGAGATCGTGGCCGGCGAGGGCGTACACGTCCTCGGACGTGACGGCGCCCTGCACCCCACCCGCGACGGACACCGTCACTTCTGAAGGGAACTCCGCGCGGACTCGAGCGTCTCTACCTCCCGTGGAACATCGGCAGGGTCCAAGGGTGTTGGGCGGTACGTGGGCGTGAGGCGAGAGGCGGGCGGCATCCGGGCGAGCGTGCTCCTCGCGAGCGCGCTGATCGTCGCGGGGTGCGGATACGCGGTGTACCGCGCGTTCACCTTCGATCCCCTCGCGCACGACGAGGCCGGCGAGTCCGAAGACGAGCGCGAGCGGCACGCACGGCGAGAGGACCGGCGGGAGCGCCGCCGCGATCGGCGAACGCGCAGCGCGCCGTCGGCCTCGGCCGGAGGCTCCGGCGGCGGCTGGGTCCACCACGACTGGGGGCAGGAGACGGAGCTCTCGCGCACGCTCGCGCTCCACCTGCCCGGCCCGACCTTCTGGCGCGACGCGGTCGATCGAGGCGTCCCGCCCGAGGATCCCCAGCTCCTCGCGATGTGGCGCTCGTATCACGAGCTCGCCCCCGAGTTCGGCGCGCCCCCCCCCCTGCCCTTCGAGCCGACCGCGCACCGCGCCGAGCTGGTCGACGCGACGGGCGACGTGTCGCGCAGCCCCTCGAGCTGCGACGTCCGCGTCCTGCCCGTGTCGAGCGGGGAGTTCACCTGCGTCGTGCGCGTGATGTGCGACGGCCGCGTGCTCTACCCCAACTCCACGCAGACCGCGGGGTACGTGCAATGCGAGATCCAGGACGGGCTGCCCGTCCGCGCCGTCGACTCGGGCTTCACCGCGCGCGACGGCGATCCGCTCGTCGATCTCGACCTCGAGCGCGGCACGGTCCGCGTCGAGGAGTACGACGAGTCGGGCCAGCCCACCTACAGCGCGACGCTCCGGATCCAGAGCTGACGCGGTCCGCTCACGCGAGGCCGAGGCGCTTGATCATCTTCTGGAGCCCGTAGCGCGACAGCCCGAGCAGGGCGGCGGCGCGGGTCTGGTTGCCGGACGTGCTCTCGAGCGCGCGGCGGATGAGGCGGCGCTCGAGCGCGGCGATGCGCCCCTTGAGATCGAGCTCGTCGAGGGGCTCGGCGTCGGCCTCGCCGCGGAGGGTCGGCGAGAGGTGCTCCATCCCGATCGTCTCGTCGGCGAGCACGAGCGCGCGGCGGATCTCGTTCTCGAGCTCGCGCACGTTTCCGGGCCACGCGTGGGCGCGGAGCGCGCGCATCGCTCGAGGCTCGATGCGGACCGCGCGCTCGCCGGCGTGGCGCTCGAGGAACGCCGCCACGAGCGCGGGGACGTCGTCGGGGCGCTCGCGGAGGGCCGGCAGCTCCACGGTGACCACCGCGATGCGGTAGTACAGATCGCGCCGGAAGCGCCCGGTCTCGACGAGGGCCGGCAGGTCGCGGTGCGTCGCGGCGACGAGGCGCACGTCGACGCGGCGCGTGTGCTCGCCGCCGATCGGCCGGAGCTCGCCGTCCTGCAGCACGCGGAGCAACTTGGCTTGCATCGGCTCGCTCATCTCGCCGATCTCGTCGAGGAAGAGCGTGCCCCCGTCGGCGATCTCGAAGAGGCCGCGGCGCGCGTGGTCCGCGCCCGTGAACGCGCCGCGGACGTGGCCGAAGAGCGTGCTCTCGAGCAGGGTCTCCGGGATCGCGCTGCAGTTCTCGGTCACCCAGGGTCCCTGTCGGCGTCCGCTCGCGTCGTGGATGGCGCGGGCGACGAGCTCCTTGCCGGTGCCGCTCTCCCCGCGGACGAGCACCGGGGCGTCGCTCGACGCGACGCGCTCGACGAGGGAAAGGACGCGCCGCATCGGCTCGCTCGCCGCGACGATGCCCTCGAACGCGGGCCCGCTCGCCGTGCGCTGGCGAAGCGCGGTGAGCTCCTGCTCCACCGACTCGACGCGCTCGGCGAGCCGGCGCCGCTCGCGCGCGAGCCGCCGCGCCTCGCGGCGCTCCCTGCGCAGCGCCTCGGCGCGCTGGATCGCCCCCGCCGCGAGCTCGGCGAGATCC
>JAYRVK010000342.1:0-2224 GCA_041918555.1 Sandaracinaceae bacterium | reverse complement strand
CTGGGGGGGGGGGGGGCCCCCCCCCCCCCGCCGCGGGCTCAGCGCAGCTCGGCCACCGAGGCGCCGAAGAGGCGCTCGAGCGAGGCGAGGAGCGACTCCGCGGGCTCGACCGCCAGCTCGTCGCCCAGGCCGATGATCGTGTCGCTCGCCGAGGCGACGCGCAGGTGCAGGGAGACGGGGCACTTGCCGGGGTGCTGCTCGAGGACGCCCTTGAGGCTCTGGAGCTCCTTCTCGGAGACCCGCAGGGCGTCGAGGTGGATGTGGACCGTCCGCGCGCGCGCCCGCGCGGCCTGCGCCAGCGCCTGCACGCTCTCGAGCAGGAGCTTCGCCTCGGGCTCCTCGCGCTCGCGATCGGTCTGCACCTGCCCGGTGACGAGCAGCGGCTCGCCGCTCTTGAGGAGCGCCTCCACCTCGGCGAACGCACGCGTCCTCACGATCACCTCGACGCGCCCGGAGGGGTCCTCCAGATCGAAGAAGGCCATGCGCCCGCCGCTCTTGGCGAGCCGCTCGCGGTACGCCTCGACGACCCCGCCCACGATCACCTGCGTGCCCTCGTCGCGCTCCGCGAGGTCCGCGGTCGTCGCGGTCGCGAGGCGGCCGAGCTCGGCGCGGTACCGGTCGAGCGGATGGCCCGTGATGTAGAAGCCGAGGGCCTGCCGCTCGTACGCGAGCAGGGCCTTCGAGTCCCACCCCGGCACCACGGGGTACACGCTCGCGGTCGCGAGCGCGCTGCCGCTCGCGGCGCCGCCGTTCGCCGCGACCGCCGCGTCGAACAGGCCGAAGAGGTTGCCCTGCCCGCTCTCGCGCTCCCGCGCCCGCGCGCGCCCGCGCTCGAGCGCCATGTCGATCGCCGCGTGCGCCTGCGCGCGCGAGACCCCGATCTCGCGCAGCGTCGCGTCGAACGCCCCGCTCCAGACCAGCGCCTCGACGACGGCCTTGTTCATCTTGCGGGGATCGACGCGGCTCGTGAAGTCGAACAGATCCCGGAACGGCCCCTCCTTGCGGGCCTCGAACAGCGCCTCGAGCGCCGCGCCGCCCACGCCCTTGACGGCGCCCAGCCCGAACCGGATCGCGGCCTGCCCCTCGGCCGGCTGGCCGTACACGACCGTGAAGTCGACGTCCGAGCTGTTCACGTCGGGCGGCAGGATCGTGATCCCCATCGCCCGCCCCTCGGCGATCGACCGGACGACCTTCTCGGTCTTGTCCTTGTCCGCCGTGAGCAGCGCGCACATGTACTCGACGGGGTAGTGCGCCTTGAGGAACGCCGTCTGGTACGACACCAGCGCGTACGCGGCCGAGTGCGAGTTGTGGACGACCAGGCCGTCGGCCACGAAGTTGTGGTCCTCCGCGACCGTCAGGTCGTACGTCTCGGCGAAACCCGCCGGCTCGATCGCGACCACGCGGTCCCAGAAGACGTCGGACGTGGCGGCGCGGCGCAGGCGCTCGGAGCCGAAGAAGTCGGCGAGCCTCGCGATGGTCGCGCGCCGGAAGCCGCGCTTCTTCGCCGAGCCTCGGCCGAGGAGCTCCTTGGTCGAGACCCCCGAGCGGCGCTCGAGCTCGCGCCACGTGATGCCGAGCTCGCGGCGCTCCTGGTCGACCCAGCGGCGCACCTCGGCGGGCACGGTGTCCTTGCCGGTCGCGCCGCGTCTCGTCGAGGCGAGGTGCTCGCGGAGCTGCTCCACCCGGTCCTGGCGGCCCACGCAGTGCGGCGCCACCCGCGCGAGGAACGTCTCGGAGGAGGACTCCCCCACCAGATGGACCGTGAAGCCGGTGCGCTCGCCGCCACGGTACCGGAATGTCTTCCGATGGACGCCGCTCAGGATCCCCAGGCGCAAGAGCAGCAGCTGCACGTCGCCGGCGAGGCCCTCCGAAGAGGTGGCATAGAACGGCGTGAACTGGGTGGCGTTCGCGATGAAGCCGTCGCCCGCCCACAGTCGACCCAGGAAGACCTCCAGGTCTTCGTCGGCGAGCGCGAAGACGGGCGCGGGGACGCGCTTGGCCGTCGCCTTCACACCGAGGAGCCCGAGCGTCGCGACCCACGAGAAGGCACCGGACCGCACGGGTCGCGCCACGGCGAGATTGCCATCCGAGGCGACGAGCTCGGCGTTCCACGGTCGCTGCCCCGGACGGAAGCGAGTGTCCGCGCCCGTGGAGACGCACACCTCGAACCGGCCGTTCGCACGCGCAACACCACGGAGACGACCATGACCCAACGCAGCCTGAG
>JAYRVK010000341.1:0-1513 GCA_041918555.1 Sandaracinaceae bacterium | reverse complement strand
CGCTCCTCGTGCGCGAGCGCCCGCGTCGGCGCGGTCCAGTCGTGATCGCGCACGACCACGCTCGTGGTCACGAGCTCGGCGCGGGCCTCGACGCGGTAGACGCGCGGCTCTTCGCCGACCTCCCCCGCGCGCGGGACGAAGCGCACGGACGCGCCGACGCTCGACTCGAGCTCGGGGAACGCGCCGTTGCGGTCGTAGAGCACGACCACCTCCGCGTCCTCGCCCTGCTCGAACGCGTACGCGACGCCCTCCTCCTCCATGAGCCGGTGCGCGAAGTCGAGGTCCGACTCCTCGTACTGCACCGTGTACTCCCGCGTCGGGTAGGTCCGATCGAGCGCGACGCGCGCCTCGCGCTCGTAGGGCGCAAGGGTGCGTCCGAAGACCTCCTCCAGGATCTCGCGGGCGCTCAGGTGCTGGAACACGCGCGTGTCCCGTGTCTGCCCGAGCAGCGCGAGCGCGGGCACCACCTCGACGGTGCACTCCACGCGCTGCGCCTCGAGGTCCGGCCCGGTGAACGCCACGCGCCGCACGAAGCCCGAGATCGTGCGCACCGAGGCGCCCTGCTCGAGCGTGAAGGTGCAGGCGCGCCCGCGCAGCTCGCGAGGATCCTCCGACACGTCCGCGCTCACCAGCGTGAGCTGCGCGCGGTACGGCCCGTTGAGCGCCTCCACCAGGTGCAGCCGATGCAGGCGCCACGACCCCTCCTCGCAGCGCCACTCCCCCCGAAGTCGGTCCGTCACGTCCCCTACCCCGTCAGCCCCCAGATCACGAGCGCCAGCAGCGCCGCGGCGACCACGAGCGCGACAACGATCATTGCGTATCGACGCGGCGCGGCGCGCGGCGGCGCGCCGAGCTCCCGGCGGAGCTCGTCGAGGCGCGGCGGTGCGAGGCCCGCCTCGGTGCGCTGCGCCGCGTCCGCGCCCGCGAGCTCGACCGCGATCTCGACCGGGCTCAGCATCTTCGTCTTCGGCACGCGCGCGCCCGCCGTCTCGAAGCGCTGGCTCGTCTCGGCGTCAGGGGGCGCATCGTCGGCCTCCCCCCACGCGCTGAGGCCTGCGGCCGCGGTACGGACCGGCCCCGTCGGCTCGCGCGGCTCGATCGACGTCTGCGCCGGAGCGGCCCTCGCGGGCTCGCCGACGTTGGGCGAGGACGCGCGCACGAGCGCGGCCTTGAAGTCAGCGAGCTCCGGGGGGAGCTCGTCGTCCTCCTCGTCGAAGAGCGAGCGATCGATCATCGTCGGCAGGAGGTCGTCGTCGGCGCCGAGCGCTTGCTCGCGATGCACCGCCGCAGCGGCCTCGATGATCGTCGGCGCCGGCTTCGGGCCGGCCACCTCCTCCGCGGGGCCCGCGTCGCCCGGCGCCGTGCGCGCGCCCGCGCGCCGCCGCGCGTACGAACGCTTCGGCGGCTTCTCGCGCGACGGGGGCGCGAAGGCGTCGTCCCGCGCCCGCGCCGCGCTGTCCGGGTCGGGTGGTGGAGACGACGTCACAGCCATTCCAACTAGCCCCACTCCGTT
>JAYRVK010000340.1:0-2700 GCA_041918555.1 Sandaracinaceae bacterium | reverse complement strand
GGCGGTGGCCCGAGAGCGGGCGCTCTCGTGCCTCGACGGGCTGCCCAAGCGCGCGCCGGTCGGGCTCTTCGAAGCGGCGCTCGCGCGCGCGCTCGACGAGGCGCCGGCCGACGCGCGCAACCCGCGCGCGTGGCGGCCGATGAGCACGCCGCTCCCCCTCGAGCCGCGGCCCCCGCGGCCGCTCTCGGGGCCCGCGGCGCTCCGCGCGTTCTCGGAGCGATGGAGCGCGCCCATCGAGCGCGCGCTGCGCGATCTCTGCGAGAGCGGCTCGGACACGCTCGGGCGGGCGACGGTGTACCTGCTCGGGCAGGGCGGCAAGCGCGTGCGCCCGCTGATCGCGCTCGCGGCGGCCGAGGCGTGCGGCGGCAACCCGCAACGCGCCTTGCCCATCGCGGCGGCGATCGAGTGGCTGCACCAGGGCTCGCTCGTGCTCGACGACATCATCGACGACGCCCGCGTGCGACGCGGCGCGGCGCCCCTCCACGTGGCGACCTCCGAGGCGTTCGCGACGGGGATCACGGTGTTCCTCTTCGCGCGCGTGCTGCGGCGCACGCACGGGATGCACCCGGAGATCCGCAAGCACCTCGTCCACGCGGCGACCGCGCTGGCGGAGGGGGAGCGCCTGGAGCTCCAGCACACCGCGATGCCGCAAGTTTCATTGACGGGATACTACAAGATCCTCGAGGCCAAGACCGCGCGGCTCTTCAGCGCGGCCGCCATGAACGGGGCGCTCGCGATCGACGCCGACAAGGCGCACGCCGCCGCGCTCGGGCGCTTCGGGCGCGAGCTCGGGCTCGCGTTCCAGATCGTCGACGACCTGCTCGACTACGTCGGCGACGAGGCGACGCTCGGGAAGGCGCCGGGGACGGATCTTCGCGCGGCGAAGGTCACGTTGCCGATGATCCTCTTGCGCGACGCCCTCGACGCCACGGGCAAGCGGCGCCTCGCCGCGGCGCTCGGGGACGCGAGCGAGCTGCCGTGGATGATCGAGGCGATGCGCGCGCACGGGATCGAGGAGGCGTGCCGGCAGCGCGCCGACGCGCACACCGCGCGCGCGCTCGAGGCGATCCGCGGGCTGCCGAGCAAAGAGGGGCGCGCGATCCTCGAGGCGCTCGCGCACGAGCTCGGGGCGCGGCGGTGCTGAGCGCGCGCTTCGCGCCGGTCGAGCTCGCCAAGCGCGGCGCGCTGTGGATCGTCGGCCTGTGCGTGATCGTGTTCTTCTACGGGCTCGGCAAGCTCGAGCTCGTGCGGGAGCCCGCGGAGCTCCCGCTGACCGCGCTCGACCACGCGATCCCGTTCGTGCCGTGGACGGTGTGGCTCTACGGGACCATCACGTGGGTGAGCCTCGCGGCGTGGCTCACGCTCCCGCACCGCGCGGCGGCGGCGCGGCTGATGGCCGCGATCACCGTCGCCTCGGCGGCGTGCGCGCTCGTGTTCGTGGTGTATCCGACGACGTTCCCGCGCGGGCTCTACCCGCTGCCCGAGGGGCTCGACGCGCGCACCCTCGCCGAGCTCACCGAGCTGCGCGACGACGACAGCCCGAGCAACTGCCTCCCCTCGCTCCACGTCGCGCTCGCGTGGGGGATCGCGCTGACCTGGGCCTCTTACCTGCGCCCCCGCTGGCTCTCGCCGCTCCCGGTGCTCTGGGCGCTCGTGGTGAGCGTGACCACGGTGACCACCAAGCAGCACTACGTGATCGACGTGCCCGCGGGGATGCTCATCGGGGGGCTCGCGTTCTGGGCCGCGCGCGCGATCATCCCGAGCGGGTACGCGACGCCGATCTGGATGCGCATCGGCGAGCGGCTCGAGCCGCGCTGGGAGGCGCACCGTGCGCGGCTCGCGAAGCTCCGCGAGACGGTGGAGGCGGGGCAGTGGTCGCTCGAGGAGATCGCATGGCCGGAGGGCCCGCTGCCGCCGCTCGATCCCACGCTCGTGCGCCTCATCAACGAGCTCATCTACGTGGAGGAGATCGCGGGGATGAACTTCGCGATCCTCGCGCGCGCGTCGCGCTCCGAGGACCTGCGCGTGCTCTACACGCTCTTCGCCGAGGAGGAGAAGCGGCACGCGGACGGGCTGCGCCGGGTGCTCGCGCTGCACGAGGCGCCGCTCCGGCCGCCGGGGCTCGGCAACTCGCTGGTGCTCGACGAGTTCGACGCCCTCGACCCGGAGTCCGTCGGCGACATCTACCTCATCGCGACCGCGAACCCCGTCTTCGAGACGATGCTCGACGCGGGCACGGTGCCGTTCCTGCGCACGCACCCCGCGCTCGAGAGCGAGTGGTTCGAGGACTTCGTGAAGCGGATCACCCGCGACGAGTCCGCGCACCTCGCGGTGAACTGGATGGTGATCCGCGAGGCCGGCGAGCGGTACCGCGGGCTCAGGGGGCTTCGCCTGCTGCTGAACCCGAGCATCCTGCGGGGGATGATCGCGGTCCCGTTCATGTCGCTCGACGTGTACTCGCTCGCGCACCGGCTCGGGTACCGCTTCGAGACCCTGCTCCCCGCGTTCGGCAAGCTGTGGCGGCTGCACCGGCGCTACGGGGAGCTGCGGCACTTCCCGCTCTGGTGGGTGTTCCGCACGTTCACCGCGGCCGGCGCGATCGCGACGATCGTGACCGCCGGCCTCGTGCGCGCGGGGCTGCTCTTCGTGCGCTTCTGGACGACGTTCACGAGCCTCACCGACGCGCTCGCGCGCCTCGCG
>JAYRVK010000339.1:0-5180 GCA_041918555.1 Sandaracinaceae bacterium | reverse complement strand
TTCACACGCGAAAAATCGGCGTGAAATGGACCTCTGCATCGGCGGCCCCCTGCCTCGATCGGGCCGCGCGCGCAAGCCGCGGGTTGACGGAGCGCGCCGTGGCATAGGAGCGTGTCGCCCGGATCGAGATGAGCGAGCCCGAACCCGACGACGGCCCGCGGCCGCGCCGCGGGCGGCTCCCGCGCTGGTGGCTCCGCGGCGCCGGCGCCGCGCTCCTCGCGGGCGCGATCGTCGCGCGCCTCGCGGGCGAGCGCTCGCTGATCTCGTGGGGCGTGGGCCTGCTCGGCCTCGCGCTGGCCGCCGTCGGCCCCGGGGTCGCGACGCCGGCCGAGGACCTCCCCGCGCCGAGCCCCGCGGCGCCGACCGCGGACCGCACCCGCGTCGCGCGGATCGCGATCGCGGCGCTCGGCGCCGTCGTCTTCCTCTACGGCCTGGCCCGCGTGACGCTCGTCGCGCTCGCGCAGGAACGGGCGAGCGGCGAGTGGTGGCCGGTGGTGGCGGGGGCGGCTCTGCTCGTCGTCGCCGCGATCGCGACGGCGATCGCCGACCCGGCGCCCGCCGCGCTGCGCGTCCCGCCCCCGCGCGCGACCGTGACGCGCGCGCTCGTGGTGGGCGGTATCCTCGCGGCGCTCGCGACCCAGATCGCGATCCCGGCGACCTACTACCGCGGCGAGGATCGGTTCGACGAGCGCTTCGCGTGGCGGATGTTCAGCGCGGTGCGCGTGTCCCGCTGCCAGCTCGGCGCGTTCGACCTCGACGAGGGCCGCGCGACGCCCGTGCCGCTCGGCCGGACGATCCACGTCGCGTGGATCAACACGATGGAGCGCGGCCGCGAGGGCGTGATCCGGCGCTACCTCGGCTGGCGCTGCGCGAACGCCGAGGTCGCGGGCGCGCGGGTGGTAAACCGCTGCACGACCCCCGAGGGCCAGCGGGTGCCCGATCTCGTGCGCGAGGTCGACTGCGCGAGCGGACAGCTCACCTCGGTGGTGGTCGAGTGAAGCTCCTCGAGCACGCGGTCGGGCGCGCGTTCGCCGTGCCGGTCGCCGCGGCGCGGCCGTACCTCGCGCTCAAGCTCACGCTGCTGTTCCTCGCGTTCGATCTCTGGCTCACGCGGGTGAGCCACGCCGGGCGCTACGGCGCGGGCGGGTTCAACGTCGCGCACTGGCCGTGGCTCGACGCGATCCAGCCCGAGATCGCGCCGCCGATCTACGTCGGCGCGTGCGTGCTCACGAGCGCGCTCTGCCTCGCGATCGTCTTCGCGGACCGCCCGCCCCGCTGGCTCCTCGGCCTCGCGTTCCTCGTCCACTCGTGGAGCTGGGCGATGAGCATGCTCGACAGCTACCAGCACCACTACCTCCTGAGCATCGTGCTCTTCTGCATGATCTTCTTCCCGACCCTGAGCGCGGAAGAGGTCTTGCGCCTCCGGCCGAGCGCGCCCGACACGCTCCCCGAGCCCGGCGCGCCGAAGACGTCGCACAAGACGGCGCGCGGCCCGAAGGGGAAGAAGCGCGGGAAGGCCAAGCGCGAGGCGGCCCCCGCCGCGCCCGATCCCGAGAAGAAGCCCGCGCGCGGGCCCTCGCCGCTCGCGCGGCCCTATCCCTTCGTGAGCGCGTGGAGCTACGTGCTCCTGTGCGGCTCGACCGCGATCGTCTACGCGTACACCGCCTACTCGAAGACCGACCCCGAGTGGCTCAGCGGCGCGTCGCTGCGCGCGGTGATCCACTACCCGGCCGACGGCGTGGTGCCGGGCGAGACCGCCAACGTCGTGGTGCGCGCGTTCCACTTCGTCCTCGAGGCGCTCGGCGAAGACGGCCCGCTCTTCTGGTTCGCGATGGGGCACTCGGTCGTGCTCGTGCAGATCGTGATCTCCGCCGGCTATCTGCTCGCGCCGTGGCGCGACGCATGGAAGGGCGTCCTCGCCCACGTCTTCTTCGCCGTCGCGCTCTTCACCGCGCTCTCGTTCCACGTGGGCGCCGAGCTGATGGGCCTCGAGATCGGCTGGTTCAGCTACTACATGATCGGCTACGCCCTCGTGATGTTCCTGCCTGGCGAGCCGCTCGTGGCGGTCGCGCGCGCGGTGCTCTGGCCCAAGGGCGAGCGCTACGGGATCGAGGGCGTGATCGTGCGCGTCGGCGCGGCGCTCGCGGTGGGCTGGCTCGGCGTGGTCCTCGAGCAGCCGCTCCTCGGTTGGATCACGCTCCTCGTCTTGACGGGCTCGTTCGCGCGCGTGGCGAGCCGCGCGACGTGGCTGCCGAGCCTCGACGCGCTCCCGGAGACCGTCCCGCTCTTGCTCGCGGGCCTCGGCGCGGTCGCGCTCGTCGCGGTCGGCTGGTTCGCGGACCTGCCCGGCGCGCGCGAGGCCTCGGTCGTCGCGGCGGTGCTCCTCGGGGCCGGCGTGGTCGCCGCCCTCGTCGCGCACGGTCACGCCCGCGCGCTCCACGGCTACGCGATCGGCGCGCTCGCCGCCGCCCTCGGGCTCGCGGTGTGCGTCGTGTCCTCCGACGTGCGCTGGGACTACTGGCGCAACGTCGCCGGCGACCACCGGCGGCGCGGCGAGGTCGAGGAGGCCTACGTCGCCTACGTGAAGGCGAACCGGTACGCCCCGGAGGGCGACGATCGCCGCGACGAGGAGCGCGAGATGCGGACGATCCTCGAGCAGCGCGGCCTCCTGCCTCGAGGCGAGCAATGAACCTTGCGCAGCGCGACGGGGACCGGATCCGCCTGCCGGGGCTGGCCACCGCGCACAGCCACGCGTTCCAGCGCGCGCTGCGCGGCCGCACGCAGCGCAGGAGCGGCTCGTTCTGGAGCTGGCGCGGCCTGATGTACGAGCTCGCGCAGAAGCTCACGCCCGACGACGTGCGCGTGCTCAGCCGCTACGCATTCGCGGAGCTCGCGCGCGCCGGCGTCACCGCGGTCGGCGAGTTCCACTACCTCCACCACCAGCCCGACGGAACGCCCTACGGGGATCGCTCCGAGCTCGCCGACGCGGTGATCGGCGCGGCGCTCGACGTCGGCCTGCGGATCGCGCTCCTGCGCGTGATCTACGAGCGGCCCGGGCACGGGCGCGCGCTCGAGGGCGCGCAGCGGCGCTTCTCGGATCGCTCGATCGACGACGCGCTCGCCGACGTCGACGCGCTGATCGCGCGCTGGAAGCACGAGCCGCGGGTGCGGATCGGCGTCGCGCCGCACAGCGTGCGCGCGGTGTCGCTCCCCTCGATCGTCGAGGCCGCGCGCTTCGCGGCGGCGCGGGACCTCCCGTTCCACATGCACGTGAGCGAGCAGCGGCGGGAGATCCACGAGTGCCTCGCCGAGCACGGGGCGCGGCCCGTGCAGCTCCTCGCCGACGCGGGGGTCCTCGGCCCGCGCTTCGTCGCGGTGCACGCGACCCACCTCGCGGACGACGAGGTGCGCGCGCTCGGCGGCGCGTTCGTCTGCGTGTGCCGGACGACCGAGCGCGACCTCGGCGACGGCCTCCCGCGCACGAGCGAGCTCGTCCGCGCGGGGGCGCGGCTCTGCTTCGGCGTCGACAGCCACGCGCTGAGCGATCCGTTCGAGGAGGCGCGCGCCGCCGAGCTCGACGAGCGCTCGCGCACCGAGCACCGCAGCCTGCTCGAGGCCACCGCGCTCCTGACGGCGGCGAGCGCGGCCGGCTACGCGGCGATCGGGATGGAGGGGCTCGCGGCCGCCGACGAGGTGGTCCTCGACGCGCTCGACCCCGGGCTCGCGGGGGCGCGCGACGCGACGCTCGACGACGCGGTGGTGTTCGGCGCGGGCCCGAGCGCGGTGCGCGCGGTGCGAGTCGGCGGCGCGGCGCTGGATCTGGACCTCGCGAGCGCGCGCGCCGCGTTCGTCGCGCGGCTCGTGGCCTTGGCGCCGTGACCCCGGATCGTGCCAGCATGCGGCGCATGCCGGGGGCGAGCGATCCGTGGGCCGAGGAGCAGATCGGCAAGGAGCTCGGCGGGCGCTACAAGATCGAGCGCGTCCTCGGGCGCGGCACCTTCGGCGTCGTGTTCGTCGCCACGCACTCCTGGACCAATCGCCGGGTCGCGGTGAAGGTGCTCCACCCGAGGGGGACCAAGACCACGCCGACGACGGCGAAGCGGTTCCTCCGCGAGGCCCAGGCCGCCGCGGCGCTGCGGCACCGCAACGTGGTGGACGTGCTCGACATGGGCGAGGCGGAGGGGACCGCGTTCATCGCGCTCGAGCTGCTCGAGGGCGAGGAGCTCTCCGCGCGCCTCCGGCGCGAGGGCCGGCTCGGCGTGGTCGAGACGCTCCGGATCCTGCTGCCGGTGCTCGACGCGTTGCACGCGGCGCACGCGCGCGGGATGGTCCACCGCGACGTGAAGGCCGAGAACATCTTCCTCCACGACGACGCGGGCGAGCTCGTCCCGAAGATCCTCGACTTCGGCACGGTGCGCACCGCGTACGCGAGCGACGAGACGCCGCTCACCGAGGCGGGCGCGATCCTCGGCACCCCGCACTACATGGCGCCCGAGCAGATCGTGTCGAACGCGCTCACCGCGGCCGCGGACATCTGGTCGTGCGGCGTGCTCGCGTTCCGCATGCTCGCGGGGCAGTTCCCGTTCGACGGGCCCAACCCGACCATCGTGCTGACCACCGCGTTCACCAAGCCCGCGCCCGCGCTCGCGGGGCTCGTCCCCGGGATCCCGCCGGGCATCGCGGCGGCCGTGGATCGCGCGCTGGCCAAGGCGCCGGAGGCGCGGCACGGCGACATGCACGCGTTCATGGACGCCCTGCTCGCCGGCGCGCGCGACGCCGGTCTGGACGTCGCCGACCCTCGAAGGCGAAGCTGACGGCGATGAGCTCGGACTCTGGCGACGAGGGCGGCGGCGGCGACGAGCTGAGGACGGTGGTCGCCGGCCCCTCGTTCGACGAGATGCTCGCGCAGAAGGGGGAGGTCCCGGACAGCGAGCCGCCGCCCGCGGGGGGCCCGTCGTGGAGCGACGACATCGCGTTCGCACAGACCGCGATCAGCCCTTCGTGGGACGAGCGCATGCAGGAGCTCGGCGAGACCATGCCGACGGACGAGCCGGCGCCGCCCGCCACCGCGCCCAAGCCGCCGCCTCCGGCGTTCCCCCCGAGGCCTCCGCCCGCGGCCGCGCCGTTCCCGGCGGCCGCGGCGCCGTTCCCGCCGGCCGCGGCGCCGCTGCCGCCGGCGA
>JAYRVK010000338.1:0-18315 GCA_041918555.1 Sandaracinaceae bacterium | reverse complement strand
GAGGATCCACCACCCGCCCGGCCCGCCGCGCCCGTCGTCGTCGTCGAACGGACCACCGACGAAGCGCCCGAGCGTGCGCACGACCCGGCCGTGCCGCGGCAACGGAGCGGGCGTCGTGACGACCTCGCCGGCGAGGACCTCCGCGCGCACGTCCTCCGGCAAGGCCGAGAGGTCCGCGTAGGTGGCGAGCTTCCGCGCCGGCTCCATGCGCCAAGTATGCCCTCGATCGTCGCGGTCGGGCTTGCGCGGCACGCCGCGCCCGTCGGATGGTGCGGGCATGGCCGAGCTGGTCGGTACCCTCGGCGAGGGCCGCGTCCTCGTCTTCCAGCCCGCGAGCCCGGAGGGCGGCGCGCTCACGATCGCGCGCGGCCTCCAGCGGTTCTGGCATCACGCGCTGAAGCGCGCCGGCCGCGACGCAGTGCGCTTCGTCGCGCTCGGCCGCGTCGAGGAGCTCGACGGGCCGGTGCCCGACGGACTGCCGATCGAGGTCGGCGACCGCATGCTCCTGCCGGTGCGGCCCGTCTCGGATCCGGCCAGCGCGATCGGGCTCGTCGCGAAGTACCAGAGTCGCTGGGGCCTCGTCGCGGAGCTCGTGCCGGACGGCGCGCGTGCCGGCCTCGTGACGACGCTGTACGAGCGGCGAGGTGACGGCGGCCGCGCGATCGACGCCTGGCGCTTCGAGGGCGAGGCCGTCGCGCTGCCGGCCCACGCCGTCGAGGTGCTCTCGGGCGTCGGCCGTCGCCTCGGCACCAAGCTCCCCTTCGCGACCGCGACCCAGGCCTTCGACACCGGCAGCCCCCTGGCCGCCATGCAGATCCTCGAGCAGCTCGGCGTCCTGGGTCTGGCCGAGGACGACTGTCGCCTCCCGATCGCGCCCGTGCTCGCGCGCCTCGCCGCGCTCGCCGTCGCCGCCCCGCGCTCGCGCCTCGTGATCGACCTCGTCCCCGAGCTCCTCGGGCACCTCGCGCGCATGGGCGCGCACGACCTCCAGCTCGCCGGCTGGGTGCGTGACGTGAAGGAGGCGATCGGCGTGCTCCCGCCCGAGTGGGCGCGCCTCGTCGAGCGCAGCCGGCACGGGCGCGAGCCGGTGAGCTGAGCGCGAGGCGATGCTCGCCCGATCGCGGCGCCATACGTCCCTCGACGCGCGCCGAGGGCTGCGCGTCGCTCACGTGACCTTGGGCTTGATCACCGCCTCGAACCTCTTCGCGCTCTCCTCGTTCATCCAGCACACGTAGAGCGCGTAGATCGCGTACGCGGTGCCGAAGGGGAAGCTCATGAGCTGCATGCTCGCCAACAAGGACTGCGCGACGCGGCCACGGCCGGTGCCGACGAGGTAGCCGACCACGACGTGCGCGACGCCGAGGCCGCCGATCAGGAGGAACGCGAGGACGCCCGCCAGGACGAAGATCAGGCCCGGCGCCTCGCCGTCCCACCACGCCCAGAGGCCGGGCAGGACGAACATCACGAGGAAGAGCAGGCCCATCACGAACGTGTAGGCGCCGATCACGAAGTTCACGAGCTTGAGCGTGCGGAGGTGGGCCATGCGGACGAGTCTACGTCAGCTCGAGGGCGGGCCTTCCGCGCGGGCCTTCGCGAGGCGGTCGTAGTGGCGGTACCCGAGGCCGTCGAGCGCGCTCGCGGGGGCGAGGCCGAGGTCGACCAGGGTCTTGATCGCGTAGGTGCCGGCGAGGACCGGCGGGGCGTACGCGCGGCGGGTCGCGTCGGTGCGGAAGGGCTCGAGCGGGAAGACCATCTCGTGCGCGTGGAGGTGGACGAGGTGCGCCGCGCTCATCCGGGAGAGGCCGGGCGTCTTCGGGGCGGTGACGACGTGCGGGGTCGCGAGGAGGCGGCCTCCGCTCAGGATCTCGAGCTGCTGGCCGACCTGCGCGACGATGCAGCCCTCGGGCGCGACGCCGCGGACCATCGCGCCGGAGCGGGTGCGCAGGGACAGGCCGCTCGCGTCGTCGGGGCGCGCGCACGGGGCGCCGCTCGCGTCGCGGAGCTGGCCGCCCGGGAGCAGCGTGAGGAGGTTGGAGTCGGTGTGCGCCTCGCCCCAGCGCGCGCCCGCGGCGAGCTGCGTGGCGGTCAGGGGCAGGTGGCGGAGCAGGCGCAGGACGTGCGCGCCGCCCTGCACCCGCCGATCGAAGGTGCGGTGCGGGAGCTCGAGGGCCATCGCGACGCCCTGGAGCAGGCTGAGGCCGGCCTCGTGGAGCTGCTGGCCGAGCTGCAAGTAGTCTTGCGCGAACGCGGAGTCGGGCCCGTCGGGCCAGACGTTGTCGGCGTAGACCTCGGGGTACTCGATCGCGAGCGCGGGGTCGGTCGGGATCGGCGCGGCGAACCAGCACTCCTCGAAGTCGGGCGGGCCGGCTCCCTCGGTGTTCGGGGGCGTCCAGCCGCGCTGGTACCAGACCGAGGCCGCGCTCCAGCGCTCCTTCTCCGCCACGGGGCGCGCGGTGAAGGCCGCGAGGTGGTCGTAGACCCGGTCGCGGAGCTCGGGATCGACGCCGTGGTTGGCGAGGAAGAGCAGGCCGTGCTCGGCGAAGCCGTCGCGGATCGCGGCCGCCGCCGCGCGGCGCACGCCGGGCTCGTGGTGCACGAGGTCGGCGAGGTCGACGGTGAGCTCGGGCGGGGTCGTCATGGCCGGGGAGGATGGGCGCTCGTGAGCGCGCGCACCAGGGGTTCCCCCGAGGGCCCGTTCGCGTGACAATGTTCCTTCGCTCGGATGTCTCGCATCGTCGGAATCGACCTCGGGACCACCAACTGCTGCGTCGCGGTGGTGGACGGGGCCAAGCCGCGCGTGATCCCCAACAAGCACGGCTACTCGACGACGCCGTCCGTCGTCGCGGTGACCGAGGCCGGGCAGCGGATCGTCGGGCAGATCGCGGTGCGGCAGGCGGTCACCAACCCCGAGCACACCGTGCAGGGGGCCAAGCGCCTGATGGGCCGGCCGTACGACAGCGACGAGGCGCGGCACGCGATCGCGCACGCGAGCTACCAGATCGTCGCGGGCCCGAACCAGGACGTGCGGATCGTGCTCCACGGCAAGGAGCACTCCGTGCCCGAGCTGAGCGCGATGTTCCTGCAGGAGATGCGGGTCGTCGCGGAGGACTTCACGGGGGCGCGCGTGGATCGCGCGGTGGTGACGGTGCCCGCGTACTTCAACGACGGGCAGCGGCAGGCCGTGCGCGACGCGGGGCAGATCGCGGGGCTCGAGGTGGTGCGCATCCTCAACGAGCCGACCGCGGCCGCCCTCGCGTACGGGTTCGGCAAGGCCGAGCCCAAGACGCTCGCGGTCTACGACCTCGGCGGCGGGACGTTCGATCTGTCCATCGTGCGGATCGACGAGGAGAACGACTTCCACGTCGTGGCGACGACGGGCGACTCGTTCCTCGGCGGCGAGGACTTCGACGAGCGGCTGATGGACTTCCTGATGAAGGCCTTCTTCCGCGACAACCAGATCGATCTGCGGGCCTCGTCGATCGCGCTCCAGCGCGTGCGGCAGGCGGCGCAGAAGGCCAAGGCCGAGCTGAGCTCCGTCGAGCAGACCGACGTGAGCCTGCCCTTCGTGATCACGGGGCCCGACGGCGCGCCGCGGCACCTCGAGTACACCGTGACGCGGCAGATGCTCGAGCAGCTCACCGCGGACCTCGTGACGCGCACGCTCCAGATCTGCGAGGTCGGGCTCCAGTACGCGCAGATGCCGCCCGAGCAGGTCGACGAGGTGATCCTCGTCGGCGGGATGACGAGGATGCCCGCGGTGCAGCGCGCGGTGGAGGCGTTCTTCGGGCGGCCGCCGTGCAAGGGCGTGCACCCCGACGAGGTCGTGGCGCTCGGCGCCGCCCTCGCGGCGCACGCGATCGAGGAGGAGCGCGAGACCGGGCTCCACGACGTGACCGCGCACTCGCTCGGGATCATGACCGCGGGGGGGGGCTTCGACGCGCTGATCCCGGCGATGGAGCCGGTGCCCACCAAGGTGGAGGAGCTCTTCACGACGAGCCGCGACGGGCAGACCGCGGTGAAGATCGTGGTGCTCCAGGGTGAGAGCCAGTGGGCCGCGGAGAACAACCCGCTCGGGCGCTTCGCGCTGACGAACCTGCGCCCCGGGCCCGCGGGGACGGTGCGCGTGCGCGTGACGTTCACGATCGATCAGGACGGGATCTTCAGCGTCGGCGCCAAGGACCTCGACACTGGCGAGGAGAAGGTCATCGACGTCCTGGCGTCGAGCGGGCTGAGCGAGGAAGAGATCGAGCGGATGATGGCCGACAGCGCGGAGTACCTCGCGTTCCGGCGCGCCGAGGAGTCCAAGGAGGACAGCCGGCAGGCGTGCTCGCGGCTGATCGAGAAGCTCAAGGGCGTGCTCCCCGAGGCGGAGAAGAAGATGGCGTGGACGCCCGTCGGCGCCAACGCGGTGGAGAAGGCGCGCAAGGCGGTGACGCTCGTGGAGACGGGCCTCGCGGGCGCCGACGCGGACGCGCTGACCAAGCAACACGCCTTGCTGTTGCGGGTCGAGCAGATGATCGACCGCGCGCTCGAGAAGGCCAGTTGACGACGGGCTTCGGGCCGTGACGGATCCGACGGATCGGACGATGTCGACGCCGGGGCGGCGCGTGGCCGGGTGGCGCACGCAGCGGCTGCTGGTGGTGCGCTCGCCGGACGCCGCCGCGGTGGGGCGCGCGGTGCTCCTCGAGGACACGCCCATCACCATCGGGCGCGCGGGGCACGCGGCCGGGCCGCTCGCGCTCGAGGACTCGGAGCTCTCGCGGGCGCACGCGCTCGTCGAGCGCGAGGCGGCGAGCGACACGTTCTGGCTCCGCGATCTCGGGAGCCGCAACGGGACGTTCGTGAACGGCGAGCCGCAGGCGAAGGCCGGGCTCCTCGATCAGGACGTGATCCGCGTCGGCGCGACCCTCCTCGTGTACGAGCGCGCGGAGCTCGGGCCGGACGCGGCGCTCTCGCCCGCCGACGAGCCGCCGCTCCACGGCCGGAGCCTCGCGATGCAGCGCGCGCGCGGCGAGGTGGCGCGGGTGGCGGGGCGCGAGCTGCCGGTGCTCGTGCTCGGCGAGTCGGGCTCCGGCAAGGAGCTCGTCGCGCGCGCGCTCCACGAGCGCTCGGGGCGGGCCGGCGCGCTCGTCGCGGTGAACTGCGGGGCGCTCCCTCCGGACCTCGTCGAGAGCGAGCTCTTCGGCCACGTCGCGGGCGCGTTCACCGGCGCGCAGAAGGCGAGCGAGGGCCTGTTCGTCGCCGCCGCGGGCGGGACGATCTTCCTCGACGAGATCGGCGAGATGCCCGCCGCGGTGCAGCCCAAGCTCCTGCGCGCGCTCGCGACGGGGGAGATCCGCCCGGTCGGCGCGAGCAGCGCGCGGCGCGTCGACGCGCGCGTGGTCGCCGCGACGAACCGCGATCTCGCGGCGGACGTGGAGGCCGAGCGCTTCCGCGGGGACCTCTACGCGCGGCTCGCGGGCTGGACCATCGAGCTCCCGCCGCTGCGCCGTCGCAAGGAGGACGTGTTGCCCCTGCTCGCCCGCTTCCTCGCGCGCCACGACGCGCCGCTGCGGATCGAGCCGGACGCCGCCGAGGCCCTCTTGCTCTGGCGCTGGCCCTTCAACGTGCGCGAGCTCGAGCAGCTCGCCGCGGCGATCGCGGTGCGCGCCGCCGACGCCGACGAGGTGCTCCTCACGCACCTCCCGCCCGCGATGGCCGCGCCGGTCGCCGCGCGCCGGCCGATGGCCGCGGCCCCGAGCGAGCCGCCGCTCTCGCTCCGCGTGCGGCCCGACGGGACGCCGACGGCCGAGGAGCTCGCGAGCGCGCTGGCGCACTTCGGCGGCAACGTCGCGCACGTCGCGACCTTCTTCGGGCGTGATCGCAAGCAGATCTATCGGTGGATCGAGCGGTACGGCCTCGACGTGGACGCACGACGGTGATCGAGGCCCGGCTCCGAAAGCCCGGCGTGGCGGGCGCGGTGCGCGCGGGGCACCCGTGGGTGTACCGCGAGGCGCTCGAGCGGCTCGCGTGCGCGCCCGGCGCCGTGGTGACGGTGCGCGATCGCGACGGGAGCTTCGTCGGCCGCGGGATCGCCGACGCGGGGCCGATCGCGGTGCGGGTGTGGACCACGAAGAACGAGCCGCTCGACGCCGCGTTCGTGCGCCGACGGGTGCGCGACGCGGTGCGGCTGCGCGAGCGCACGATGCCGCCCGAGACGAACGCGATCCGGCTGCTGCACGGCGAGGGCGATCGGCTCGCGGGCGTGGTCTGCGACGCCTACGCGGGCGTCGGCGTCCTGCGGCTCGACGGCGCGGGCGCGGAGGCGTGGCGCGAGGCGCTGATCGAGGCGGTGCTCGCCGAGGCGAGCGAGCTCGAGGCGCTCCTCGTCAAGACGGGCCGCCGCGGCGAGACGCGCGTCGAGGTCGTGCGCGGTCAGGTCCCCGACGCGCCGATCGAGATCCTCGAGCACGGGATGCGGATGCCCGTCGACGTGCACCGCGGGCAGAAGACGGGGCTCTTCCTCGATCACCGCGAGTCGCGCCGCACGGTGCGCCGCGTGGCCGAGGGGATGCGCGTGCTGAACCTCTACGGCTACACCGGCGGCTTCTCGATCGCGGCGGGCCTCGGCGGCGCGCGCCGGGTCGACACCGTCGACGTCGCCGAGGGCGCGCTCGCGCTCGCGCGCGACGGCTGGGCCCGGAACGGCCTCGCGCCGAGGCTGCACGAGACGCACGCCGCGGACGTGCCCGAGTTCCTCGAGGCCGCGCGCGCGAAGAAGAGCACGTGGGACCTCGTGGTGTCGGACCCCCCGAGCTTCGCGCCGAGCGAGGCCGCCAAGCCCGCCGCGATCAAGGCCTACCGGCGCCTGCACCGCGAGTGCCTCAAGCGCACGACCGAGGGCGGCCTCCTCCTCGCGGCGAGCTGCTCGAGCCACGTCGACCGCGACGCCTTCGAGGAGACGCTGCTCGACGCGGCCGTCAAGGCACGTTGCGTGTTGCAGGTGCTCGGCCGCTGGGGCGCCGCGCCCGACCATCCCCGCGTGCTCGGGTTCCCCGAGGGGGACTACCTCAAGGTCGTGCTCGCGCGCGTGTCGCGCTGAGTCATCTCCGATCGTCGGTCGCCACGCCCTCGCGCACCGCGGCGCTCTCGACCGGATCGTCGGGCCTCCGCGGCCGGAGCAGCGTCCACGCGGGGAACGAGACCATCACGAGGCCGATCGCGGCGAGCGCGGGGCCGAGCACGAGCGAGGGGAGCGCGGTGAGCGCGGCGGCGAGGAGCGCGAGGCCCGCGCCGATGGCGAGGTGGCCGAACACGATCAGGTCGACGTGGATCGGTCGGAACCGTCGGAGGCGATCGGCGCGCATGCGCCAGAACCACCCCGCGAGCGCGAGCGGATCGTGCGGCTCCACCGAGACGAGCTCGCCGTCGAGGTACGCCTCCACGTCGCGCGTGAGCGAGGGCACGTCGGGGTAGCGATCCTCGGGTCGGTGCGCGATCGCCTTCTCCACGATCGCGACCAGCGGCGCGCGGATGGCGGGCGTCGGCCGCGGGGCCGGCCGGCGCCCCTCGAGGGTGTCGGCGACGCGCTGCACGGGCGTCCCCTCGAAGAGCGGGCGCCGGTACAACATCTCGTACAAGAGCACGCCGAGCGCGAACACGTCGGCGCGCCCGTCGACCGCGCCGCGCCCGAGCTGCTCGGGCGGCGCGTAGCCCGGCGTGCCGACCACCGAGCCCGCCTGGGTCCGCGCGTCGAGCTCGTGCGCAAGTTGGATTGCGTCGTCGTCGCGGTCGAGGAGCTTCGCGATCCCCCAGTCCATCACGCGCACCTCGCCGAGCGCGCCGAGCATGACGTTGTCGGGCTTGAGGTCGCGGTGCACGACGCCGCGGCGGTGCGCGGCGGCGACCGCGTACGCGATCTGCAGGAACACGCGGAGCGCCCGCGCGGCGCCGAAGCTCGGATCGCCGATCGCGTCGCGGAGCGAGCGCCCGCGCACGAGGGTCATCGCGAAGAACGCGCGCCGCTCCTCGTCGAGCCCGAGCGCGTGCACCGCGGGCACGTTCGGGTGATCGAGCTGCGCGGTGACCTGCGCCTCGCGCAGGAGCATCGCGACCGCGGCCGGCGAGGTCGCGTCCCGCGGGCGCTTGAGCGCTACGGGGCGGCGCAGGTCGGCGTCGTAGGCCTCGTAGACCTCGCCGAGGCCGCCCCGGCCCAGGAGCTCGCGCGCGACGAAGCGGCGCGCGCCGCGCTCGATCGGCGAGGGCGGGACGGACGCGCCGGGCAGATCGATCGCGCGCGCCGTCGGGCCGAGCGCGTCGAGGACGCTGTCGTTTCCGGACATGCCGCGAGGCTATCGCACGCAGAGGCTCAGATCGCGCCGCGCCGCGTGGCGATGAGCTGGAGCTCCTCGATCGCGCGCCGGTCGTTCGGGTCGAGCGCGATCGCCGCGCGGTAGGCGGCCTCGGCCGCGTCGAGCTCGCCGCGCTCGTACTGCGTGAAGCCGATCCCGCGGAGCGCGCGGCCCTGCCACCACGCGAGGCGCTGGCCGAACAGCGGGCTCGCCGCGATCGGCGTGGACCCGAGCGCCTGCGCGCTCTCGAGCGCGCCCTCGAAGAGCGCGAGCGCGTCGTCGAAGCGGCCCTGCTGCTGGCGGATGTGGCCGAGCTCGCAGGCATACACGACGTCGCCGGGCATCGCGGCGAGCGCGCGCTCGAGGACCGCGGAGGCCTCGTCGGCGCGACCGAGCTCGACGAGGCAGAAGGCCTGGAGGTAGAGCGTGTCGCTCCACTCGGGGCCGGGGCCGGCGCCGGGCACGCGCGAGGCGCGCGGCGGGCCCGCCGGCGCGCGGGCCTCGAAGAGCGCGAGCGCCGGCTCGAAGCCCTCCGCGAGCGCGGCCTCGCACTGGCCCTCCCGTATGCGCGCGAGCCCGTGCCGCACGTGCGCGAGGGCCTCCGCGTCGGGGCTCGCGCTCTCGTCGCCCGCCTCGCCGCCGGAGGAGAGATCCTCGTAGCGGCGATCCTCGGTCACCTCCTCGGGCCCGCACGCCGCGAGGAGGAGCGCGGCCATGAGCGCTCGCGTCATCGGGACAAGGGTAGCCCGTCCCCTTTACTTCGGGGCGACCGCGCGCACATGAGGGTCGACCGATGTCCGAGCTGGTCCAGCTCCGCGCGCGCGCGGCCCCGCCCTTCCGGGTCGCGCTCTTCGACAAGGGCTTCCGCCCGTTCTTCCTCCTCGCTGCGGTCTTCGCGGTGGCGGGCGTCCCGCTCTGGCTGCTCGTGCGCGCAGGGCACTTCGCGCTCGGCGCGCCGCTCCTCCCCTCGGCGTGGCACGCGCACGAGATGATCTTCGGCTTCGCGGGCGCCGTCGTCGCGGGCTTCCTCCTCACCGCGGCGGCGAACTGGACGCAACGCCAGACCGCGACCGGCGCGTGGCTCGCGGGGCTCTGCCTCGTGTGGGTGGCCGGGCGCGCGGCGCTCCTCCTCGGCCTCGACGCGCCGCTCGCGGCGCCCGCGTGCCTCGCGTTCTTCCCGCTCGTCGCGCCCGCGGTGGGCCGCCCGATCGTCCTCGCGAAGAGCCGCCGCAACTACGGCATCGTGGGGATCCTCGCGCTCCTCGCCGCGGCGCAGGCGGTCACGCTGTGGGGCGGGTGGCGCGGCGACGTGGCCGCGCAGGTCCTCGGGCCGCGGCTCGCGGTCGATCTCGTGGTGGTCCTCGTCCTCGTGATCGCGGGGCGCATCGTGCCGCTGTTCACGCGGAACGCGACGGACGCGCAGGACATCCGCTCCTTCCCAGCGCTCGACCGCGCGAGCATCGCGAGCGCCGCCGGCGTGCTGGCGCTCGACGCGCTCTCGATCGGCGGGCCCGCGCTCGCGGTCGTCGCGGGGCTCGCCGCGGCGCTCGCGCTCGCGCGCGCGTGGCGTTGGGGCGCGCGTCACGCGCTCGGCGAGCCGCTGCTCTGGGTGCTCTTCGCCGGCTACGCGTTCGTGCCGCTCGGCCTCACGCTCCGCGCGATCGACGCGGTGAGCGCCGCCGTCGATCCCTCGAGCGCGCTCCACGCGCTGACCGCGGGCGCGATCGGCACGCTGACCCTCGGGATGATGGGTCGCGTCTCGCTCGGCCACACCGGGCGCCCGCTCCGCGCCGGGCGCGCGCTCGGGCTCGCGTTCGGCCTCGTCGTGCTCGCCGCGCTGGTGCGGGTGGTCGGCCCCCTCGCGGGTCTCCACGCGCGCGCGCTCGACGTCTCGGCCGCGCTCTGGGTGCTCGCCTTCGGGATCTACCTCGCGCGCGCCATCCCGATCCTCGTCGCGCCGCGGCCCGACGGCAAGCCCGGGTAGTGGGAGCACGCTAGCCCGGCCGCGTGATCGCGCCGGCCGCCACCAGCGCGCGGACCACCTCGTGGTAGCGCGCGCTGGCGGGGCCCTCGAGCTCCAGCGTCTCGGACGGCGAGGTCGAGGCCACCTCCCGGTGCGCGACGCCGATCCAAGGCCTGCCCGCGTAGAGCGTCAGCACGGTGCGCTCGAGCAGATAGCGCGTGCTGCCGTGCGGCGTGCCGAAGATCTCGAGGACACCGCCCTCGACCACGAAGCTGAGCGCGGCGAGGTGCACCACGATCCGGTCGGCCATGGCGGAGTCGTACCCGCTCGCGCCGCAGGGTGCGACCCGGCGGGCCGCGCGCGGCGGCGCGGTGTGGCTCGCGCGCACCGGGCGTATAGATCCCCGGCGATGCCGCACTCCGAACGGCTCAGCGCGCTCGACTCGGCGTTCCTCGCGATCGAGGAGGGCGGCGCGCACATGCACATCGGCGCGCTCGCGACGCTCGACGCGGGGCCGCTCGCGACGGCCGAGGGGGGGCTCGACTTCGAGCGGATCCTCGCGCACGTGGGGAACGGGCTCGCGACGGTGCCGCGCTACCGGCAGCGGCTCCTCGCCGCGCCCGGGCTGGCGCAGCCGCGCTGGGCCGACGACGAGCACTTCCGGCTCGAGTACCACGTGCGCCACGCGGCGCTGCCGCGGCCGGGGACGGAGCGGCAGCTCCGGCGGCTCGCGGGCCGGATCTTCTCGCAGCGGCTCGACCGCGAGCGACCGCTCTGGGAGCTCTGGGTCGTGGAGGGGCTCGCGGGCGATCGCTTCGCGCTCGTGCTCAAGGCGCACCACTGCCTCGTCGACGGGATGGGCGGCGTAGGGCTCCTCGGCGCGCTGTTCGGACCCGAGCGAGCCGGCCCCGCGCCGGGCTGGGTGCCGCGCGCCGCCCCGACCCTCGCGCAGATGCTCGCGGACGAGGTCGAGCACCGCGCGGCGGGCGCGCGCCAGGCGATCGGCGAGGTGGTCGCGCGACCGCGCGAGACGCTCGCGGCGGTCGGGCAGAGCCTCGGCGAGACCGCGCTCTTCGTGCGCGACGCGCTCACCCCGTGCCCGCGCACGATCCTCAATCCGTCCATGGTCGGGCCGCACCGGCGCTTCGGGGGGTTCCGCCTCGAGCTCGCCGAGCTGAAGCGCATCAAGGACGCCCTCGGCGGCAAGCTCAACGACGTGGTCCTCGCCACGGCCGCGGGCGGGCTCGGCGCGTGGCTCGCGCGGCGTGGCGTCGACGTCGAGGAGCTCACGGACTTCCGCGCGCTCGTGCCGGTCGACGTCCGGCACGGGCGGGAGGGGGTGGGGAACCGCGTGGGCATGATGTTCGTGCCGCTCCCCCTCGCCGAGCGCGACGCGCGCCGACGCTACGAGCTCATGGTCGAGCGGACCGCGCACCTCAAGGGCGAGGCCGGTCACGCGCGCACGACCGAGCGCGTCGAGGACCTGAGCGATTGGGCGCTCCCCTCGCTCGTGACCGACCTCTTCCAGCTCACCGGCTGGATCAACACGTTCAACGTCGTGATCACGAACGTGCCGGGCCCGCCGTTCCCGCTCGCGCTGCTCGGCGCGCCGCTCCGCACGGTCGAGCCGCTCGTCCCGCTCTTCCGGAGCCAGGCGCTCGGCATGGCCCTCTTCAGCTACGAGGGTGGGATGCACTGGGGCCTCAACGCGGACTGGGCGATCGTCGACGACCTCCACCTGCTCGTCGGAGATCTGCAAGACGCCTTCCGTGCGCTGCGCGCCGTCGTGCGCTGATCACGGCGGTAGGGCTGCCTCCCCTCTCCCGTCCTCCAGCGCATTGTGGACGCGGTCCACCGCCTCGCGGAGCTCGCGGACGGTCCCAGCGTGCGCCGCTGCTGCCTCGGTCTCTTCCAGACGCTGGGAGAGGGTCTGGCGGGCCAGGCCGTCCTGCAGGACGGTGAGCATCTGTGCGGCACGGACGCGCTCCTCCGTGAGCAGGTGGCGCACTCTCTCTACCTCCGCCTGCGCAGCCATGAGCCGCTCACGAGTCGGGGCGGCCTGCGCCTGGGCGTCCTGGAGGAGCGCCGCCTGAAGCGTCGTGCGACAGCTCTGGCACGACGTGAGGAGTCGAGCTTGCGCCTCGGAACGATCGGAGCTCCGATCTTCGAGCGGTGACGACTGCAAGCGGTCGGCGAGCGCTCGGTAGCTCGGGAGGAGCATGCGCTCGACCTGGGAGGCTCGCGCGAGAAGCATCGCATAGGTCGTTCCACTCTGGAGCCCGCGGAGCAGGTCGATCGGTGCGCGAACTTCTCGCAAGATCCCTTCCAGATTCTCCCGCATCTCTTCACTGATCGGGCCCTGGATATTTATCTGATCGAACCTATCGCCCGCAGCGAATGCAGCCATGAGCATGTGGAAGAATCCGCGATGAAAGTCGCCATGGCGTATGAGTGAATGCTCTACGCACCGTTGCAGTGATCGGAAATCCTCATCGTAGTACGTCGTCCACAGCGGGGTCTCTGGCGCTTCGACCGTGCCCAGCTGATAGGCCAGGTCGGCGAAGCGGGCGATGTTCGCTTCGGTGTCGAGCGGGAAGGGAGAATCGACCCGTCGCGCCTCTCGGAGCACCCGCAGCGTGTCGAGCATCGCCCGCTCGGCGTCCCGCTGGGGTCCAGTGAGGCGTGCCGTCGCGAACCGCGATTCGATCGACGCGACTTGCTCCTCCGAGGCCTGCTCGCAGTTCCATTGAAACTCGCCCCAGTCCATGGGTGGCCGGTAGTCGGTGACGGAGGCGCGGACGACGAGGAACGGAGTCTCCGCATAGCGCTCCGTGGCGGGAGACCCCGGCAAGCACAAGGCCCCGGGAGGCCCCGCGCACTGGACGAGCGATGCGGGCGCCGTCCAGGTCGCGTCGTCCGTGCGCACGAGGAAGAAGACCATCGGCGTGTCGTCGAGCGGAAGGCTGGGACTGCCGATGCCCAGGTCCTCGTCGAGCCGCGCGCGGGAGTCACCGGAGGAGGCCGCGTTCGCGAAGCCGTCGAGCACCTGGCCTGCGAGCGCGAGGTAGGGATTGCTCCCGAGGAGCTCACCGATGGGGAGGATGCCTCCGATTCGTTGGATCGCGTCCCACGTCTCGACGAACGCGCTGGCGATGGTTCGCGGGATCGCTGTGACGGTGAGCGTCAACATCGGTCGTTGACCGAGGAGCTCGACGTACTGACCTCGCGTGATGCTGACGCCCGAGGCGACGTGGGCCTGTCCGTTGTCGAGATCGATCAAGAGCAGCGGGTACTCCGCGGGCGTGCCGTAGCCGGGTACCGAGACCGTCGACGTCACCGCGAGGTAGCGGTAGCCATCCGCGATGCTCTGATACCGACGGCCGCGCATCGCGTCGAGGTTCGAATCCACGCTGATCTGCAGGTATCCGCTCGGCGAGGCGGAGCCCAAGTCTCCGCCGCTTGTATAGGCCCGCCTCACGGGTTGGACGAAGACGGGGGTGCATCCGATCAGAAGCCACGAGCTGAGCGAGAGCGCGCGCCATGAGAAAGACATGAACGCCTCCAGACCTCGCACGCTACCACGCCCAGAACGCCCGAGGGCTCAATCTCGGAACACCGCCGCGAGCACGGGCGGTCGGTGCTCGCCGCCCCTTCCGTCGCCGAGCTGCCCCTCCCAGTTGCGGCCCCAGCAGTACACACGACCGTCGCCGCCGAGCGCGCACGCGTGACGCCAGCCCGCGCTGACCTGCTCGACGCTCGGGAGCCCGAGGGGGTTCACGATCGCCCCGGGGAGCAGGTTCTCGCCGCCGTCGCCGAGCTGGCCGCGGTCGTTGTTGCCCCAGCACGACACGTCGCTCCACACGCCCACCGCGCACCGGAATTCGTGGCCGGCGCTGAGCTGAGAGACCGCGCCCACGTCGCGCTGCTCCTCGGCGCGGCGCGGGACCACGCGCTCGAGCTCGCCCGTCGTCCTGCGCTCGAAGCCCCAGCACCAGGCGCGGCCGCCCTCCGCGATCGCGCAAGACTCGTAGTCACCGGAGGTGACGCGGTCGACGGGCGGGAGCCCGGGCACCTCGGCCGGGCGGAACGGCGGCGCGATCTCGTCGCTCGGGCGGCGCACGTCGATCGCGGCCTCGCCCCAGCAGCGCACGCGGCGCGAGCGCGCCCCCACCGCGCAGGTGTGCTGGAAGCCCGCGGAGACCTCCGCGATCGGCTCGTCGAGCGGCACCGGGACGGGCTCGCGATAGGAGCCGCGCTCGTCGGGGCCGACCTGCCCCTGATCGTTGTCGCCCCAGCAGTAGAGCCGGCCGTCCTCGAGCCGCGCGCACGTGTGCGTCCCGCCCGCCGCGATCTGCGCGACCCGGGTCAGCCCGATCACGTCGGAGGGGAGGAGGCGCCGCGTCTCGAAGCTCCCGTCGCCGACCTGCCCGGCGAGGTTCGAGCCCCAGCACCGCACGGTGCCCTCCGCGAGCAGCGCGCAGCTGTGCGAGCGGCCCGCGCTCACCGCGATCGCGGTCGCGACGCCGGGGGTGGGCACGGGGTCGAGGCGCGTCTCGCTCGTGCCGTCGCCGACCTGGCCCTGGTTGTTGAAGCCCCAGCACTGGACGCGGCCCTCGGCGGTGGCCGCGCAGGTGTGGAAGAGCCCGGCCGCGACCATCACCGCGGGCTCGAGCTCGGGCGGCGCCTCCTCGATCGGCCGATCCGCGTCCACCGGCACGAAGGCGTCGGGGATCGCCGCGTCCGGCCGCTCGCGCGGCGCGAGATCGAGGACGCCGGTCCGCGCGCCGCAGGCCGCGAGCAAGGACGCGAGAACGACGACGGAGCGGCGCGCCATGCCCTGTGGGTCGCCCGCGCGCCCCCGGTTTTCCATTCCCGAGGATGGCAACTGTCAACATCGCGTCCCCACGGCCGGGCCTCGGAACCTCGCGGAACCATGGGGGAGCCATGGGGACGCGATGTTGACATGTTGACTTTCTCTGGGGGTCAGGGGCCCGGGGAGGCAGGCGTGGCGCCCGCGAAGATCGTGTCGAAGCGCGCCCCGTACGCCGCCGCGATCGCGGGCTCGGTGACCCAGAGGCTGTTCTCGTTGTTCGACCAGGCGTTCTCGCTCCAGTTCGCCGAGCCGGTGATCACCGTCGCGCCGTCCACGATCATCGCCTTGGAGTGGACCGTGGCGACGCGCAGGTCGATCCCCGCGGCGAGGAGCGCCCGCGCGGGCGCGTCGTCGGCGTAGGCGCCCGCGACCACCGCGCGCACCGTGACCCCGCGCGCCGCCGCGGCGACGAGCGCGTCCGAGAGCTCGGTGCGCGTCCACGCGAAGATCATCACGTCGACCGACGTGGTGGCCGCGGCGATCGCGTCGGCCATCGCGGTCATCCACGCCGCGGGCGCCGCGGTCGGCGACTCCGGGCTGAAGTACACGGTGTACGGGCCGCTCGTCGTCGGGCCCTCCGGCGCGACCGGGCCGAACTCGCCCGCCGCGAAGAGCCGATCGAACACCTCGACGTAGCGCGCGACGATCGTCGGGTCGTCGATCACGAGGGCGTCGTTGTAGTCGGTGCAGAAGGAGCGCTCGGTGAAGTTGGTCGAGCCGACCCACAGGAGCTCGCCGTCGGCGATCGCGAGCTTGTGGTGCATGAGCCCGGTCCGCTCGTCGCGCCGCACCGTCACGCGCTCGGCCGGGGTCAGCTCGTCCGCGAAGCACGAGCCGACCGCGCACTCGCGGTCGTCGACGACGAGCTCGACAAAGAGGCCGGGGCTCCGATCGAGCGCGGCCTGGAGCGCGTCGCGCAGGCAGTCCCACGTCGCCTCGTACACCGCGATCGAGAGCGTGCCCTCCGCGCAGGCGATCACCGCGAAGAGCTGGCTCGCCACGTCGGTCGCGTCGGGAGTGAAGGCCGGGACGGTCGTCGAGGGCGGGACGCAGGTCGTGGGCGAGGGCGGGCACGCGCAGCCCGGCGCGCCCGCGTCGGAGCCCGCGTCGAGCGCCGGCGTCGCCGCGTCCGGCGGCGCGGCCGCGTCGATCGGCGCGCCCGCGTCGGCGGGCCCGCCCGCGTCGCTGCCGGCGTCGCCGCCTCCGACCGTCCGGCCCGCGCAGCCGAGCGCCAACCACAGCACCGCGCACCCCGCGAGACCTCTCATGGCTCGATCCTACGCGAAGCCGGCCCGTGCTACACCGCGCGCGCTCGACATGAGGACGCTCCGGCTGATCCCGCGCGACCTGTGGCGGCGCCTGCGCGCGGGGGCGCTCGACGCGCACGGGCGCGACCGGCTCCGCGGCGACGTCCTCGCCACGACGCTCGAGCGGCTCGGCGCGACGTTCGTGAAGTTCGGGCAGATCCTCGGGAGCCGCGCGGACCTCTTGCCGCCCGGGATGATCGAGGCGCTCTCGCGCCTGCACGACGCGGTGCCGCCGGCGTCCTTCGAGACGATCGAGGAGGTGCTCTCGGTCGAGCTCGCGGAGGCCGACCGCGCGCGGATCGAGCACATCGAGCGCGAGCCGCTCGCCGCCGCGAGCGTGGCGCAGGTGCACGCGGGCCGCCTCGCGAGCGGCGAGCCCGTCGCGCTCAAGGTGCAGCGGCCCGAGGCGCGCGCGCAGATCGAGCGCGATCTCGCGATCCTCTCGATGGGCGCGCGCGTCCTCGACGTGATCCCGTCGGTGCACCTCTTGGCCCTGCCCGGCGCCGTCGAGCGCTTCGGGTTCGCGCTCGCGAACCAGCTCGACTTCCGGCTCGAGGCCTCGAACAACCGGCGCCTCGCGGAGAACTTCGCGGGGATGAAGGGCGTGAAGGTGCCCGCGCTCTACGAGGAGCTGTGCACCGAGCGCGTGCTCGTCATGGAGCTGATCGACGGGTGCAAGGCGACCGAGCCGGACCGGGTGAAGGATCGCAAGATCCGTAGACGCCTCGCCGCGCGCGGCGCCGAGGCGATCCTCAAGATGGTCTTCACCGACGGCTTCGTGCACGCGGACATGCACCCGGGGAACATCCTGCTCCAGGACGACGGGACGCTCGTGTTCATCGACCTCGGGATGGTCGCGGAGATCCCGCCCGAGCTGATGTCGCCGTGGATCCAGACGTTCCAGGCGCTCGGCGGGAACGACGGCGTCGCGGCCGCGCGCCTCTTCTACGTCTACTCGCCGTTCGTCGCGACCAAGGACTACCGCGCGTACGAGGCCGACACCGTCGCGTTCTTCGATCGCTTCGAGGGCAAGCGCCTGGGCGAGGTCGAGGTCTCGGAGGTCGTCGGCGGGATGATGAACATCCTGCGCAAGCACCGGATCCAGGTGGACCCCGTGTTCACCGTGGTGAACCTCGGCGTGCTCGTGGCCGAGGGCCTCGGCAAGCAGCTCGATCCCGACATCGACCTCGTGCAGATGGCGATGCCGTACCTCGCGGAGGCGCTCGCGAAGGCGCCGCCGGGGAAGGCGCCGAACCGCGAGACCCCCGCGTGAGGCGGCGCGCGTTCGTGCTCGCGCTCGCGCTCGTGCTCGCGCCCTCGGCCGCGCGCGCGCACTCGCTGCTCTTCGGCGTGCTGCGCGTGGTCGAGGACGAGCGCGGCGCGGCGCTCACGCTCCGCGCGGGCGGCGCCGAGGGCGAGCCGCCGCCGCTCGAGCTGCGCGTGTTGGGCGCGTGCGCGCTCGAGGCGCCGCCGCGGCGCGAGCTCGTCGGGGGGATCCTCGTGCTGTCGGCGCGCTCCGCCTGCCTCGACGGCGCGCGGATCGAGGTCGACGGCCTCGGCCTCGCGGGCCTGCGCGTCGCGGTCCGCGTGGTGCGGCGCGACGGGACCGAGGAGTCGGTGGCGTTCCTCGAGCCGACCGCGCCCGCCGTCACCATTCGTCCGCGCCCCGCGCCGCCGCCGGTGTTCGCGCGCTACCTCGCGCTCGGCGTCGAGCACCTCGCGCTCGGCCTCGACCACCTCCTGTTCCTCCTCGCGCTCGTCCTCGTGATCTTCGACCCGCGCGTCCCGCGCGCGCGCCCGCTCGCCGCGCTCCTCGCCACCGTCAGCGGGTTCACCGCCGGG
>JAYRVK010000337.1:0-1553 GCA_041918555.1 Sandaracinaceae bacterium | reverse complement strand
GTCGGGGTCATCGTCGGCGCGCTGCGGCTCGCCGGGGTCTCGCCCGACGCGATCGCGCTCCCCGGCACGGGACCCGGCTCGCTGAACGGCACCTCGCTGGCGGTGTTCGGCGTGCATGCGTCGAGCGGGGCCGACCTCCCGCGCGTGCGCGTGGCCGCGCGCGATCTCGGCGAGGTCCCGCTCGGCGCGGACCCGAGCGTCGCGGCGTTCCTCGACGCGCACCTCGGCCGCGCGCTCGAGCGGCTCTCGATGGCGATCTCGTCGCAGGTCGACGAGCTGATCGCGGAGCACCTCACCGACGGGCTCGGGATGCGCGGCGCGGCCAAGCTCCTCGGGCTGAGCGAGCGCACCCTGCGGCGGCGGCTCGACGACGAGGGCACCTCGTTCCGCGAGCGGCTCGATCACGTGCGGCGCGCGCGCGCGCTCGAGCTCCTCGCGCACGAGGACGTCGACGCGGTGGCCCATCGCCTCGGCTTCGTGGACGCGCGCTCGTTCCAGCGCGCGTTCCGGCGCTGGACGCGGCTGACCCCGATCGCCTACCAGCGCTCGCTCCGCGAGCGCGCCGCGGCCCACGCCTGAGCGATCACGCGCGCTCGCGGGCGTCGAGGACGTCGAGGTTCTCGGTGAAGCGCGCGTCGAAGCGCGCGAGGAGCGCGGCGATCTCGGGGGTCTCGAGGACGCCCTGGATCTTGCTGGCGCCCGCGTCGACGGCCTGCTTCTGCGCGCCGGTGAGGCCCTCGGTCGGGTCCGCGTCCTCGGCCTTCTTCGCGCCGAGCTTGCGGAGCGCGCCGACCGCCGCGCGCGGGAGGCCCGCGACCGAGCGGAGCGCGCCCTTGAGCCCGCTCGAGAGGAGCCCGAGGTCGGTGCCCGCGAGCGCGCTCTGGAACGCGCGTCGCACGCGCAGCGCCTCGGCGTGGAGCGCCTCGGGCGCCGCGCCCTCGGGGAGGCGGCCGCTCGCGAGCACCACGTCGAGCGCGCGGCCGAGCAGGATCGCCTCGCTCAGATCGGTGGCGAGGTACTTCACCGCCAGGATCCACACGACGACCTTGCGGATCGGGAACAACAAGAGCCGGATCGGGAAGAGCAGCGCGAACACCACGCAGCCCTCGACGCACCCGCGGGTGTCCCCGTAGAGCGGCGCGACCTTCGCGCTCCCGTACGTGCGCCCGCGCGCGCGCAGCGTCCGCGACACGAGGAGCTGGAGCGCGCGCTCGCGGAGCACGTCGTCGAGGAAGGGGATCGGGACCAGCCGCGCCGCCGACGCGAGCAGGCCGCACACGAGGCGCAGGCTGAGATCGCGATCCGTCGCGCTCACTGCGCCCCCACGATCTTCAGGAACCGCGCGCTCTTCATCGCCCGGCCGCTCAGCTCGAAGGAGCGCGCGCCGAGGAGGCGCTTGGCGCGCCAGAAGCCCTGCGCGTCGGCCTGCGGGATCACGTAGAGGTCGCCGCGCGCGAGGCCGTCGAGCGCGAGCTCCGCGATCTGCTCGGCCGTCCACTTCGAGCCGGTCACGAGCTTGCCGACCTGCGCGCGCAGCGTGGGCACGGTGGTCC